>NZ_BAAKSZ010000005.1:0-180670 GCF_059698015.1 Oceanobacillus sp. NCCP-135
TCAAAAAAAATAAAACCTTTATTTTTTTGCTCGTAAAACTAAAAAAGTGGCACATCGCAAAAAGCTCTGATAATATAGTTCTTGACATATTTGGTAATGCAACTGTATTGCTTAATGTACTGAAAACATTATATAGTTATCAAAAAGATGCGTTAGAAAATAATACTGCCTACCTTGAGAAGATAAATGGCCTAGATAACAAAATTAAAAAAGCAGAAGAGTCTAAGCAAGGAATTATCTCTAGCATTGGTCAAGTAACTGATCCGGAGTTTAAAATGGATTTAATAAAACAAGGTGAGGAATTAACTAAAGAGATTAGGACATTAAGAAAGCAAAAAAACCAATTAAATGAAGAACAAGAAGAACAAAGTATGAAAAAAGTTGAATTGCAGGAAGTTGTAGGATTATTACTTCAGCCTGAAACCTTTTATAAAAATCAAACAACTAAGCAAGTAAGAAATTATTTAAAACATGTGATAGAATCAATTGAGTATAAGCCAAATAAGGAAATGGTAATTAATTTAAAGTTTGCTAAAAAGGCAATGAGTATCACCACCGTACCTACCGAAAAATTTAATCATTTAAAAGAAGAACTCAAAACTGAAAAAGGCAGAGTAAGTAAAAAGAAAGTAAAAGAACAAAATCAAATAGTCCTATTTAGCCTATTATCTACCTTGTGGGATAAAGATCCTAATAAAATTGGGAAAGATGAGGCTAGCATAATAAAGTTTATAATTGAGGCTTTAGAGGAATTTAACGGGACGAATGAGGAATGGGCATACCCAAAGTTTAGTGGTACGGTGGCACACGGGGGTTCATTCGTCCCTGTTTAAGTGGATAAATGGGCTTTTTTTAATGCTTAAAATTATAAAATAGATGGAGTGAAGTTAGATGAAGACAATTTTTTCCGGAATACAGCCAAGTGGTACATTGACAATTGGAAACTATTTAGGAGCACTGAAGCAGTTTACCGAGCTGCAAGAGGAGTTTGACTGTTATTTTTGTATCGTAGATGAACATGCCATCACTGTTCCCCAAGACCGCTTAAAACTAAGAAATAACATTCGTTCACTTGCTGCACTGTATCTTGCATCTGGTATCAATCCTGATCGTTCCACGTTATTTGTACAATCAGAAGTACCTGCACATACACAGCTTGGCTGGATCCTGCAATCAATCAGTTATGTCGGTGAACTGGAGCGGATGACACAGTACAAGGATAAATCGGCAGGAAAAGAAGGTGTTTCTTCGGCGTTGTTAACATATCCTTCCCTAATGGCTGCAGATATATTACTTTATAACACGGATCTTGTTCCTGTTGGGGAAGATCAAAAGCAGCATTTGGAGCTGACAAGAAACTTGGCACAGCGCTTCAATAACAAATTCAATGATATTTTTACCGTTCCGGAAGTGCGGATACCGAAAGTTGGCGCACGTATTATGTCACTGCAGGAGCCAACAAAGAAAATGAGTAAGTCCGACGAAAATGAAAAAGGATTCATCTCCATGCTTGATGAACCAAAGAAAATTGAGAAGAAAATTAAGAGTGCAGTTACAGATTCTGAAGGTATAGTAAAATTTGACAAGGAAAATAAACCGGGGATATCCAACTTATTAACGATCTATTCCAGCTGCAGTGGTGAGTCCATTGAAGAACTGGAAGCAAAGTATAAAGGTAAAGGATACGGAGATTTCAAGCAAGGCGTGGCAAATGCTGTGATTGAAGTATTAAAACCAGTTCAGGATGAATATTATGCTTTACTCGAATCCGATCAATTGGATGAAATTTTGGATAATGGTGCTGAAAAGGCTTCTTTTACTGCGAATAAAACAGTAGCAAAAGCTAAGAAGGCGATGGGGCTTGGCAGAGTTAAGAAGAAAAGGTAAAATAAAGGGCGTCCCGAATATCGGAAGCGCCCTTTTGATTTGCAAATCATAAATTGTGAACTTTAGCCATTTTGCTGTGAACTTCTGACCATTCCACGGTGAACTTCTGACCAACTCATTGTGAACTTCTAACCATTTTATTGTGAACTTCCGCTTTAAAATTTTTTTCAATAAAAACAGACCCACACAATGTAATGAAATCCTATTTCGAAGCATTCTGCTCCTGACCATTTTCAATCTCCCACATTTTTTCAAGGAATGGCTGGCCTTTAATTAACTTCGTACATAGTTCTTCATGGGCCTTACTCCATCCCTGCTGCACTCCATTGTACAATGACTCCCATACCTGATCTTCATGCAGAACACGGTTAAATGGGTAGCTTTTTGGATCCCATTCTGTCAGCCAGTACCGTATTTCTTTCGGATTATTGGTGGTCTTAAGCTGATCCAGTCCCATCATGAGCAGTTGCTTCAACTGCCTTTCTCTTCGGGTTAAACCGAAAATCAATTCAGGTCGCATAGAAAGCATGTGATATTCCTTCTGATAATCTTTGCCATCATATTGGTATGACTGGGGTTTTGTATTTTGAATCATGTCATAAACGAGCTGTTCCTGCCTAGGGATTAATCTGCTTTTTCGAATCGGTATCTGATAACCAATTGTATCCATTGCTAATATATCGTTACCATCAGTAATCACACACGCATAATCCAATACAGATCTCTCCTGCCCTTTTCGCATATAGGCTCGTTTGTAAATTGTATCAAGCATAGCTCTCGGCAAATCATGCATGTCATTTTCAATGTAGTCGTATAGCTCTTGTGTTATGTACAATAATGGAACCTGATCTAATAATTCAATTGCGTCTTCTTTTCGCCATTCATGAAAATAACAGATACTATACCCATTTTCTTCCCCTTCAAACCAATTCACCCACACATCATGCAAATATAACATAAACAACCCTCACTTTTATAACTCAACTTAGAATACATTATGACCAATCAGTGGAAAAAATATTCGAGATTAGTTGAGATTAGAGATTGTTTGGATAACGAAAAATCACAAATGCCATTAATAAAATTCCAGCAGGCAGAAAATAACACTCCATTCTGCCTTTAATAAAAATAAAGTAATCCACCCACCCTAGTCCTGCAGGCAAGAAATTCATATACGCAATTATAGTTACCCCGCCAGCGACAGCAAGTCCGAATCCAATTAAAAATAAAAATATATATCCCATCTATTATCACCCAAGCCTGTCCCATAGTTTTTATTAATTTATGCTTGGATAAGTGAATAAATGAATATTAATTACCTAAGTTGTTTTGGAGTGTGGGAAGGTTTTGGTGAGAAATTTAAGAGATATGAGTGTAACGTTGAGAGATAATCTGCCAAACTTGAGAGATCACTAAAGAAAGTTGAGAGATAAGTAAGGATTTCTTCTTTTCTCTCAACTTTAAGCCTGTCTCTCTCATCTTAAAAGTAGAACCATCTACCCCACCATCGAAAAAGCTGACCAATACACATTATTGGTCAGCTAACATATAAACTTACTATTTATGATATTTTTTAAACACCAATGCTACATTATGACCGCCAAATCCAAGGGAATTACTTACAACTACATTAACGCTCTGTCTTCTGGCTTCATTTGGTACATAGTCAAGATCACAGTCATCATCAGGAGTTTCATAGTTTGTTGTTGCTGGTAATACGTTATCTTCAATTGCCTTCATCGAGATAACTGCTTCCACTCCACCAGCTGCACCAAGTAAATGACCTGTCATTGATTTCGTTGAGGATACTGCTAATTTGTATGCATGGTCTCCAAAAACAGTTTTTATCGCAGCTGTTTCAAACTTATCATTAAGTGCGGTACTCGTACCATGTGCATTAATATAATCTACTTCTTCAGCAGAAATCCCAGCATCATCCAGTGCATGCTGCATTGCTCTTGCTGCCCCTTCCCCATTTTTCGCAGGGGCTGTAATGTGATAGGCATCTCCTGTAGCACCATACCCAGCAATTTCTCCATAAATATGTGCTCCACGCTCGAGCGCTGATTCCAATGTTTCAAGTATTAAAATTCCTGCCCCTTCCCCCATTACAAAGCCATCACGATTTTTATCAAATGGACGGCTCGCTCTTTCAGGATCTTCATTCAGTGATAATGCTTTTGCGGAAGAAAAGCCTGCGAAAGCCATATTTGAAATAGGAGCTTCCGTTCCTCCGGCAATAATATAATCCACATCGCCGCGTTGAACCGCCTTGAATGCATCACCAATAGAATTTGCACCAGATGCACATGCAGTAACCGAACAGGAATTAATCCCTTTCGCACCTAATTGAATCGACACTTGTCCTGCCGCCATATCAGGAATCATCATTGGAACGAAAAACGGACTTACACGCTTCGCTCCTTTTTCCAAAAACTTCGTATGTTGATCCTCCCATGTATTCATTCCGCCAATACCCGAGCCTATCCAAACACCAACACGGTGTGCGTTACTGTCGTCAATGCTCAGCTTTGCATCTTCAACAGCCATCTTTGCTGCCGCTACAGCATATTGAGTAAAGGGATCCATTTTTCTTGCATCCTTTTTTTCCATATATTCCGTTGGATCAAAATCTGTCACTTCTGCAGCAACCTTAGCTGGAAAGTTCTCTTTATTGACTTTTGTCACAAAGTCAATTCCTGATTTCCCTTCCAAAATATTTGCCCACATTGTTTCAACACTGTTTCCTACAGGTGTAACTGCCCCAAGTCCTGTTATGACAACTCTTCTTTCTTCCATTAAGGTTTCCTCCTATAGAACGTTTACGAAATATTCTTATTGCTTATCTTCCCCAGCGCATGGCGACTGCGCCCCATGTCAATCCCCCACCAAATCCAACTAAAACGATTAAATCATCATCTTTAATTTTACCACCTTTTACAGATTCCGATAAGGCCATTGGAATGGAAGCTGAGGAATTATTTCCAAATTTCCTGATGGTTTTTGCCATTTTATCTTCAGAAATCCCCAGACGCTCACGTGCAGCATCCATGATTCTGATATTTGCCTGATGTGGTATCAAATAATCCACATCCTCTTTATTAAAACCGATTTTCTCAACAACGTTTACTGTTGATTGAGGCATTTGTCTTACAGCAAATTTAAAAACTTCACGACCATTCATAATCAAATGATCATTTTCATCCTGGTAAAGTTCCTTGCCTCCTGCCCCGTTTGCACCAAGCTCAAAGGATAAAATCCCCCTACCTTCTGAAACTTCACCAATGACTGCGGCACCCGCACCATCTCCCAGCAGCACACACGTACTACGATCTTCCCAGTTTGTAATTTTAGATAGTTTTTCAGATCCAACAACTAATATCTGCTTATAGACTCCAGTTTCAATAAACTGCTTTGCCGTTATCATTCCATACATAAATCCGGAGCATGCTGCACTAACATCCATTGCTGCTGCCTTTACTGCACCTAATCTATCTTGAATCATACATGCTACAGATGGAAAAGGTGTATCAGGTGTAACGGTTGCTACCAGAATTAAATCAATTTCCTCCACTGCTACATTTGCTTCTTCCAAAGCCTCCAGTGCAGCATAATATGCCATGTCAGATGTGTTCACGTCATCCTCCGCAAATCTTCTTTCTTCAATTCCAGTTCTAGTCCTAATCCATTCATCATTTGTATCCACTATTTTTTCCATATCATGATTTGTAACCACTCTTGTTGGAAGGTAATGTCCAGTGCCTAATACACCTGCATTCATTAATTCCATCTCCTTATATACTGAATGTTAATATCAATTATTATGACTTGGTACTAATTTTAATGTATATTTTTCTAACTTGCAAGAAAAAGTGATAACCTACCTACACCATGGCAACCTATTTTTCATTAGGCAGTAAGTCTGTCTTCATATATTCTTCAACAATATCTGCCATGTATGCCTGGAAACTTTCAGGAATACTTGGACTAAATTCACCTAATGAAATGACTTTATCCTGAAAATCGAAAGTCATAATACTTCCTTCTAGTTCTCCTGCATTAAATTGCTCAGCTGTTAATTCATACAGCTTGTCCACAGATTGAACAGTACTTGTTAATACAGTAGTTTCATTTATTTCAGATTGATCTTCAACATATCCAATTGCATAAATACCATCTGCATGTGAGTGCTTTATGATTTCCCTGCTGTAAACATCTCCAGTAGGATAAAAAACATCTACCCCGTTATTCCGCATCTTTTCATACAGTTCTACTGCGGTTTCATTGTCATTCCAATTATTAACGAACTCAATCGTTACATTCGCTTTTGGATTTTGAAATTTTACCCCTTCAAAAAATCCTTCTATTTCTGGCTGCCATTGATAGGCGGAAATCATTCCTACATGATTAGACTGTGTCATTTCTGCCGCTATCATACCAGCAAAGAAACCCATCGCATGTGCATTGAAGTTTAAACTTGTTACATTTTCATCATAGTAACCGCCATTAAAATAGACAAATTGAACATCTGGATAACTTTCGGCTAGATTAATGAAATAATTTCCATAAGTACTGCTATGACCGAAGATAAGATTTACTCCATTTTGGACAAATTCATCAACAGCACTTGCAATTTCTTGCTCTGTAACTATATTTTCCTTGTAAAACACATTGACATCATACTCTTCACCAATTTGTAATAAACCCTGATAGCCTTTTTCATTCCATGCTTGATTTTCAATAGTGCCATCAACCAGCATACCTACATTTTGAATATGATCTTGACTATTTAAACTGCTACAACCTGTAATGATTATTAAAGTAAACATGAATAGTAGGAAAATATGTATTTTTTTCAATGGAGGCACTCCTGTCTGCAACTCGTTGGCTTTCTTCATTGTATCTGTTTGACTATCATTCGTAAATAAATCACGTATCAAGCATCCACTAATCAGTATAATTTTTCATTTTTTTATAATGAGTTAATACTGCTTTTAGCTTTTCCCCTGTAGGTCTATTGTCCCGAAGATAGATGGTATTTTCAAGTTTTAAGCCCTTGTCTTCTTTATTTTTTGAGGACACTACATTTAGATACTGTGGCAGATCATCTACTTTCAACCATTGTATGAATGCATTCGTAAAATCCCTAATGTATATTGCTTCTTTCTGAAATCTTTTTGAATCAAACGGTATAAATTCATTATCTCTATACATCCCTTTTTCATTCATTGTCATCCATTCACCATAAAGTAAGGGGATTTTAATATGGACAGTATATTCGCTTTCCTCTGAACTTTCACCATTACCGCCAATTTTTACGGTTCGCTTTGATTTAATATTTACCAGTTCCCTATTTTCATCGATAATAATTGCTGTATCATAATCCTGTCTGTGATTGTTATTTACTAGTGTAAATAAACTGTTTCTCCCAAAAAACATCGGCAAATTCTCATCACCATCATCCCCGCAAATGCCATCAACCTCAAATCCTTCTTCTAAAAAAGTATTTGTCATATGAAAACCAATCCAATGATTACAGTTAACAACTAAAAATGACATACAAAATCCCCCTTGTATAGTATGTATATGAAAAAGAAATACTTTTATTTTTCACGTTCATTTGGTAAACTATAGATGAGTGCAAGAAACTATAAAAGATCATTGAAAATTATAGAAAATATTTTCTTAAGATGAGGTGTAACAAATGCGATACATCGTAACGATTGTTTGGGCAGTGCTAATAAGTGCTGTAATTTCTTATGTTCTATCAAGCATGGCTGGAAATGAATTCAATATGACTGGTACATTTATAGTAACAGGTCTTTTTGTCGTAGCAGTTGCTATTTTAGGTGACGGAGTACTGAAAGAGGAACAAAGCAACAACTAAATTTGGATATGTTGGAAGAACCCTTGCCTTCTAAGAAACCCAAAATGGCAAGGGTTCTACTATTTAAAGAAGTAAGAAAGTATAAACGAAATCGACTCTTTCGCCGATTTCTCCAAATCTGACTTCTGCTCTCTGACCTCTGGAAAGACGCTTTAGCGTTTTTCTCAAGGTACAATAACTAATACCAGGGTAATACACTTAATGCAGCAAGTGCAGCTAAAGGTAAAATAAGCCTTCTGAATCTTCTTGGAGGACGGCCATATCCTGGGTAACCATACCCATAGCCGTAACCTGGATAGCCATAGCCGAACTGACGGTCATGATCATATGAAGGATAATCATAATCCGGTGATGGATTTTGATTATGATCAATTGGCACAGCAAAATAGACATATTCATCATCCAATCCAGTTATTATCCCGTCAACCTTTGATCCATCAACCATTTCAGCAAGCACATAAGAATGCATATGTTCTTTACATAAATCGTATATATGATGATAATTGTTCTTCATTTTCTTAACCCTCCTCACCAAATAGACTATTCATATGCCTATATTTTGGTGACTTGTATATGAAATGAAAATGAAGCATTCCCGGGAGGAAATTTTTTATGGAAACAATCACAGAACTTTGGATATTAGTTAAATATTTAATATTAGGATTAATCCAGGGATTTACAGAGCCAATCCCGATATCTTCAAGTGGCCATTTAATTATTTTCCGTGAACTATTTAATATTGAAATTAAGGGTCTTTCTTTTGAAATATTAGTTAACTTTGGCTCACTGATAGCAGTTCTGCTCATTTACAGAAATGACATCATTCGTTTAATTAAAAATGGCTTCCGCTATATTATTAATAAAGATGATGATGCAAAAGGCGATTTTCAATTTATTGTTTTCCTTGTGATAGCAACAATCCCAACTGGAGTACTTGGTATATTATTTGAAGACTATATTGGTGAAAAACTGAGCGGTGTAGCTATAGTAGGTTATACACTCCTTTTAACTGGTGCCGCATTATGGATCATCCGTAATCTCAAAGGTAGAAAAAATGATGGGGATTTAACCGTAAAAGATGCCCTTATTGTCGGCTTTGCCCAAGCAGTTGCTTTAATTCCAGGAATCAGTCGTTCAGGCGCTACCATTGTTGCCGCAATGCTCGTAGGTATGAAACAAGAAACTGCACTAAGATTTTCATTCTTGTTATATATTCCAGTAAGTCTTGGTATTAGCATATTATCTGTAACTGATATTATTGGTGATCCAGATTTTGACACATTAATGATTCCTTATTTAATTGCATTTATAGCATCGATTATTGCCTCATTCTATGCCTTGAAATGGTTTATTAACGTCATGGCTAAAGGTAATCTAAAGTATTTCGCCTTTTATTGTTTCATCGTAGGTATACTTGTTATTTTGTTCTTATAATTATTAATGTAAAAAGATGAGACTCGATCCTTAAGTCTCATCTTTTTATATTATTTCGTTTTCGCTCTTTCTTGTTTCATTTTTTCACGCCATGCTTTAGGAATATAAACACAATATGGTTCGCTCTCCATATAATCACCTGTTACATTATAGGCTCTTGACCTAGAGCCACCACATACATGACGGAATTCACAGACTCCACATTTCCCTTTATATTTATCCGGATTTCTTAGATTTTGGAATACTTCTGATTCTCGGTAAATGGTTGCTAATGGTGTCTGACGAACATTCCCCGCTTTAATTGGCAGTAATCCACTTGGATAGACATCCCCAGTATGGGAAATAAAAACAAAACCATTGCCATCGTTTACTCCCTTAGGTGCACGACCTAAGCCGTCAATTTGACCTGTTTTTCCCTGATTGAGTGCATCCTCATAAAAGATATGCTCCTTATCGCTCATCCCCTTATGTTCACGTATTTTGTTTTGAATAACGACACGACGATAATGCTGAGCTGCAGTTGTTTTAATATCAAATGGAACATGTTTCGAAAGATTATATAACCAGCGTAGTACCTTCTCATGTTCTGCTGGTGAAATCATATCTGACTCCTTCCCTCGTCCAGTTGGAACAAGGAAAAATACACTCCATAGGACTACACCCATTTTTTCGATCATTTCAGCCATTTCATCAAGGTATTGATAATTGTATTTTGATATAACGGTGTTAATTTGTAATGGCATTTCCAATTCATGTAAATACTGTATTGCATTCATCGTTAAATCAAACGAACCATCTGTTCCACGGAAATGATCATGCACTCGAGCACAATGTCCATCAACACTGAATGCCCATCTTGCTAGTCCCACATCCTTTGCTTTTTGCATCGCTTCTTTTGTTACATTCGGTGTTGCCGATGGTGTCATTGAAACACGAACACCTTTATTAACGGCATATTCTGCAATATCGAAAACATCCGGACGCTCTAAAGGATCTCCACCAGTAAATACCAACATCGGATTATCCATTTCATATATATCATCAATCAGTTCTTTACCTTCTTCAAACGTTAATTCCAAAGGGTTGCGATGATACTGTGCTTCTGCACGGCAATGCAGGCATTTTAATTGGCAGGCACGTGTCAATTCCCAAATTACAATAAACGGATTTTCATTATAATCTCTTGTAAACATGGTAATCCTCCTATTCGTAAACTTGGTTTATCACCAAGCAGTTTTAAACCATTGAAAAGTTCTATCTAAATTGTAAATTACCTTTTAAACAAACGATGTGATGTTTTTCACTTATATATATCAGTTCATCTTATCGACACAAATAGATCCTTGAAACTAATTTCAAGGATCTATGCTTACATTATATTTTTCCAATAGCTACACGCCAAAGTGTTGGACCTTCTTCTAAGTACTCCCAGGAGAATGTCCCTTCTCTTTCCATCATAAATTGATAATGTAATGGTTTTGGATTATGATCATTTGAAAGCTCCATGAATTCACCTGATTGTAGTTCATCGAAAACTTCAAAAATACGTGGATGTCTATATTTAGGTTCAATGTCTGGAGCGTGCAACTTTGTTGTATATTTTATATTATTCATTTAAGAAACCTCCCAGCTCATTTTCTGATATTAATTAAACAATTATAGAATAAGCCGAACAGATGGAAATGTATGTGAGTAAAAACACCATTAACATATGATTTTTATCACAGTAACATTAAATATTCACATTTTAATTAATATCACAGTATGTTACATGATACTATGGTAAAAGAGGGAGATAAAGTAGTTACAAGTTAGCTAGAAGGGGGATGTCACAATGAATTCAGAATCAGTTCGGGAACTGTTACAAAGATTTACTATATTTAAAGATCTGACAGCGTTTGAAATGGAGCCTATTGTTGATTTAGCCAAAAACCGGTTGTATCGTCATGGTGCACATATATTTATGCAGGGCGACCCGTTAACAAATGTTTATTTCATACACCAAGGGAAAATCAAAATTTACAAAACCGATATCCACGGTAAAGAGCAAATTGTAAATGTATTGCAGCCGGGAGATATGTTTCCACATCAGGGATTCTTTCGACAGGATAACTATCCAGCACATGCAGAAGTACTAGAAGATGCTGTATTAATATATATTCCGATAAATTTATTTGAAAATTTCCTGATTACACATCCGGAGATTTGCGTGAAATTATTCCGTGTCTTAGGAGATATTATTGTAGATCTGCAGGTGCGTTTAGAAGAAAAAATCCTTCACAATACATACGAACAAATTATCATGCTACTCTTGCGCCTATCCAAAAGTTACGGAAAAGAAACTACGGACAATCAAATTCGGATAACGACACAGTTTACGAATAGGGAGCTGGCTAATATGATCGGATCAAGTCGTGAAACAGTCAGCCGCACACTAACCCAGCTGAAAAAGAAAAACTTAATCACGACAGATAAGACCGGATTTATTGTAATAGACTCCGATGGATTAGAAGATGAATTATTTTAATGAAAAAACGGGACTGATACAGATCATCCCGTTTTTTCATTGTCTATTCTAATTTTTTCATTCTAACTGCCTTCTCCAGTAGGTGCTACGCTGTACTTCTTTTAAAACCTTCCGTTCTAATGTTCAGCTAAGGGTTTGGATGGATACTAGTAAAAAGTGGAGAGGGGATCTGGTGAATATGAGAAATAGCAAAAGAAAGTTGAGAGATAGGCAAGCTATTCTTCATTTTCTCTCCACTTCGGGGCGGTGTCTCTCCATTTTTGTTATTTTCTCTTAACTTCGATGAAGGCGCTATCTCCCATAATACATCCTATCCCCCACTCACCGGCGGAATAAATGCAACAACATCTCCACTTGCTAAAACAGTGTCTTCCTGAGCATATTCTTCATTTACTGCTACCATTGCAGCATCTAAGTTATCTAATTCATATTCTGCGAGCCATTTTGTTTTTAGATCCCTCACCGTAATCCCTTCTATCTGCAGCGAGATTTTTTCCTGTCCTACTGCCTCCTGCAGCTCAGCAAAAAACAATACATCAATCATTGTTAATCCCCTCCCCGATTGGCAAAATTTCTTTATAAGACTTCGATTCCTTTTGATCCCCAATCCAAAGTGTTCCATCTTCCCAGTTCTCTTTTTTCCAGATAGGGACAATTTCCTTCATTCGTTCTATCGCATAACGGCTTGCCTCAAAAGCATCCTTGCGATGTGGTGTTGAAACTGCAATAACAACGGCAATGTCAGAAATATCCAGACGACCGACTCGGTGAGCAATAGCCGTCCGCGTATCCCCCCACTTCCCGTCAATTTCCTGGCCGATTTCCTCAAGCTTTTTTTCAGCCATGGCAGCATAAGCCTGGTATTCAAGATATAAAGTTCTTTTTCCTTTTGTAAATTCACGTACAGTTCCGATAAATGTATTGATAGCACCAGCTTCCGGACGCACAACTTTAGCTACAACATCGTTTATTTCAATTGGGTCTTTTGTAATCCAAAAATTCTTATCCATTGTTAGATCCCCTTTTATCCCACATGTAACTGGCGGTAATTAATCCGCAGAATGAGATATTACTTTATACCACCTAATGTTACTGTAATATAGTCCACCAGCTTGGGCAAGAAATCATGAGATTCCTCCACGTGAAAAGTATAATTATTACATTTTTTTATAAGAGCATCGTCCCTGGATCCGACTGCAATTATATCGGACAGCTCATTTAGCAGCTGTAAATCGTGCTCATTTCTAATTAATACGATTTTAGGATAGGATGCTTGTTTATACCCTTCAATTAGTAAGATATCAAGCGGAAGAAATGTATAATATTTAATAAGCTCATCCAGTTCGATAGATGCGTTATTTATTGTTATTTGGAATTGATGCTCTCCTTTTACTGCACTTACTCTTGCTCCAGCTTCCAAATGCTTATAACTATCTGTCTCCTTTACTAGCTGAGGTTCTCCACCATGACCATGATGCTTTAATGTACCAACCTGCTTGTCATGTGTAGCGAAATAACGAATTAATTTTTCCATCAGCGTTGTTTTTCCTGAATTTTTATAACCAACTATTTGGCAAACAGGGAAATTCCATTCATTTTGCATCATTCACCTCATTCATTTTCTCTAAAAAAATAAAATAAAAGGCCGACCCATATAAAATGAATCAACCTTAGTGAGGATGGATCAATCTGGAATACCTAGAGCGATTTTTGCATAACGGGACATTCTTTCTTTACCCCAGGGTGGATTCCAAACAATATCAACTTTAATTTCTTTAATTTCCGGAATATCTGAGAGTGCTCGTCTTACGTCAGCTTCAATATGTGCTGAAAGTGGGCAACCCATTGCTGTAAGAGTCATTGTAACAGTACATAGACCTTCTTCATCTAAATCAACATCATATATTAAACCAAGGTTAACAATATCAATTCCCAACTCCGGGTCAATTACGTTCTCCAAAGCACCCATCATATTTTCTTTTAAAGCTTCATCCATGAATTTACCTCCTCGTATTGTTCATACCTATATTTAAACATATTTTATTTATTATTTAAATGATATAGCTCACTTTGCGAACCTCTTTTGTTTATATTTATAGGATAGAACAAGGCCGCAAAAACCCCTCAAGCCAAAGCCGTTCTTCTACGGACTAAGGACACGTGTATTCTATGCACACTTATAAATGCTCTTCAAACCATTTAACGGTTTCTAAAATAGCATATCTACTTACTTTATGATCACGGTTAGATTCCTTTAGAAAATGAATGTTATCCGTATTCCGATACGTTTTTGCTACATCTTCATAAAATGTAAACGAATGGTCGAATGGAACAACTGCATCATTTTCCCCGTGCCAAAATAAAAGCGGACGTTCATTCAGCTTTTCTACCTGTTTGGACAGATCATAATTTTCAAGTTGTTCATAGAGATGATCGATCATGTCCTCGGTTACAGGGAGATTCCCCATTTTTTTAAAACTATTTACTAATGTTTTGGCATAGGTGGTTATTTTAGGAGAGCCCATTAATACCGCTGCTACTTTAATCCATGGATATTGAGTTAGCGCTGCAGATGTTGTTATACCTCCCATACTCGTTCCTGCTATACCAAAACGTTCATCTAAAACCAATCCTTCTTCATCAAAGTGATCCTTAATATGTTTTAGTTCATTGACATTTTGCATGACAATATCCCAAAAGGAAATTTGTTTCTTCAAGGAAGACACTGCCCTCTCCCGTTGGCCATGGTACTCACTATCTGGAAGCACAACCCGAAATCCCTTTTCTGCCAATAAATAAGCTAAAGGCAAATTATGTTCCTTCGCACTGGTAAATCCATGAAAATAAGTTACGACAGGCAAGGCTTCTTTCTCCCTGTCAGCATCAACCACCACAAGGCTGGGAATTGTTTTAATGTTTTTTTCGTAAATCCCTATCATGTTTTTGTCCCCTTATGAATGTTAATTACTTATAAAGTTCAAAAAGGACCGAGGTCGGCTAATGTTGCAGACGTCCAATCTGCAAGTCCGCAACTAGCATGTCCTGTGCGTCAAAGCCGAAGCGACGTAGCTTTGAGGACAAGGAAAGCTTCCGTAAATTCACATCTTCGTGAGAATAAGTTTTTTCAAGGGACGTGTCGGCACTCAGTCGTAGTTCCCCTATCCCATTGTGTCATTTTTACCGGACTTTTTGAACATTCTCTTATATAGTAATATTAACGTTGACATATTTGCAAGCAATGTAAAAGAAGAAAAATAACTTTACATATCTTGCTACCACTTATAAACTATTGTCAGATGAGGTGAAATTAATGGAAAACAAAAGACATTTAATCGCTTTAGACTTAGATGGCACATTGTTAACAGATAATAAAGAAATTAGTTCCCGTACGAAACAAACTATACTAACAGCAATGGATGAAGGTCATGTTGTTGTTATTGCAACAGGAAGACCACATCGTGCGAGCATCGACTATTACCACAACCTTGGGTTAGATACTCCTATGGTTAATTTTAATGGAGCACTTATCCATCATCCAAGGGATAATAAATGGGATGCGCTTCATAATCCGATGCCGATCCAAACCGCCCATAAAATTATTGATGCTTGCTATGATTTGGATGTTAATAATATTTTAGCAGAAGTAATGGACGATGTTTACCTTGATCAATATGATGAGAAGATAATTGAAATTTTTCACTCAACACAAGGAGATCCCCCATTTACTATTGGAAATTTAAAAAACGAATTGACGGAAGATCCTACATCTGTTCTTATCCACCCAAAAGAGGATCATATTTATCAACTCAGGAGCCACTTGGATGATTATCATGCAGAACTGATTGAGCATCGTAAATGGGGTGCGCCATGGAATATCATTGAAATTGTAAAAAAAGGGATGAATAAAGCAGTAGGCTTACAAAAAGTTGCTCATTATTTTAATATCCCAAAAGAAAGAATCATCGCTTTTGGTGATGAAGATAATGATTTAGAAATGATTGATTATGCAGGAGTTGGTGTAGCTATGGGTAATGCAATCAATGAACTAAAATCTGTTGCTAAACATATTACAGATACAAATGAACAGGATGGAATAGGTATATTTCTCGAAGAATACTTGCAGTTAAAAGTTAAATCTGTGTAATTTTTCCGTATATTTCCTACAATATATTTTTAGGGATTCATCCATACTACTAATGAGCGTATAAAAGCGTTCATTTTTGTTTCATTGTTGCATTTCCAGCAAACTGAAGGAGTGAGTTATCGTGGGAAAAGGAAGTAAATCAAAGCGCTTTGTTCAAAACGGCGTTGATTCTGTTAAAAAACACGACGAACGATTTCCTTACAGATCCAGGTTTTCAGATGTAAAACGAAAACATGGGGAAGCAGATAATCATACCGTAGGAGGGTTTTAGTTGGAAAATAATAATAACTTATTTCAACAAGCTAAAAATGCTGTTACTAACTTTATGAATGCACAAGGAAATAACAATGCCAGTCCAACCGATCAACAGGCAGCGCAAAATGCCATTCAGGAAGCTTATAATCAAGCAACCCCCGAAGAAAAGCAGCAACTGCAGCAGCTGGAACAACAACTGAAACAGCGTAATCAGCTAAGCTAACCTCTGCAATCTTGCATACAGTAATATCCAATTCATTATCTGGATGAAAAGGATTTACTACAGCAAACATCTGCCCTCACATAAAAGTGGGGGCATTTATCACGCATTAACGGGCTGTAATACCCCCACCTCCAAGCGTGAGAAATCCCAAACATGAAGGTGGGAAATAAACAACCCGTAAATTTTCTGATTCTGTTCAAGGGCCTTTTGTTCATACCATGAGGCACTAACATTCAGTGGGGGAGGAAGGGGAATCCCCACTGAATGAAGTTTCACTTTATTATATAAATTCTTTTTAAATTGGAGAATTTCTGCTAATATAAAGATAAGTATAATTAGGAGGGAAAACTTATGGGAGTACGTGTAGAAGCTACACCAAATCCAAACGCACTAAAATTCACCACAGATAAACTTATTTTTGAAGGAACCAACAGTATTTCTGTTATGCCTGGTGACACAAGTGAGCATGAAATTTTAAATGAATTGATGCAACTTAAAGGTGTGGCAAACGTTTTTGGCTATCAAAATTTTATTACGGTAAATAAAGACTTTGATGTTGAATGGGATGAATTGACAGCTAAAGTAACTGAGGTAGTTGAAAAATACGGATACTGATCATACATACGAGGTAATTAGAGGTAAGCTGCTTTAGCTTACCCTTTTTTTAATCAGTAGTAACGTCAATTGGTATATAATTTGGGTTGACTGCTTTTCCTTCTTTATTTTTCCCATATAGGGTAAGAATAGGTGGTTCTGCTGTAGGTTCTTCAGGTAAATCGATCTTTAACTCAAAATCACTCCATCCATCGTTCTCTTCTTCAAGTGGAACACTCATTTCTTCAACTAGCATTTGTTCTCCCTGTCCAACGGTATAATAAAATTTATCTTCACTGGTTTTTGCCTCACCAGTTAAATAAATTTGTTTTTCTTCCGTTCGTATGTCAATATTCCTAAAATTAACGGATGCGCTCACTTCCTCTTTCGTTTCTATGCTTGGATCTTCTTGTTCGGCACATCCACTCAACATCATTGCCACGAATAACATGATGAAATATTTCATTTCATTATTCCTCATTTCGTTTCATCAATCTTTTCTAAAGAATCCAAATATACCAGTTGTCTGCACAATATTTGTAAAGGCATTCGGATCAACTTCATTAATTATTCTTTCTAAATCATACAGTTCATATCTTGTGATAACGAGATACATCATATTTTTATCCTGCTTCGTATACGCACCCTTCGCAGGTATAATCGTAATTCCCCGTACCATTTGATTATGGATTGCTGCCTGCAGTTCATCTGCTTTAAGTGTAATAATCATTGCAGTAACTTTTTCATGACGTGTATGTAGCGCATCAATTACACGTGTTGTGACATAAAGTGTTAATAATGTATATAACGCATTTTCGGGTTCGTATAGAATACCCGCCATTGCTATAATTACAGCATTTAATGATAAAAAGTATGTTCCAATTGGCTTATCTTTCATACGTGATAATACCATCGCAACAATATCCATCCCACCGGTTGAGGCACCTAATTTCAATGTTAGACCAACACCAGTACCACCAATAAGTCCACCAAAAACAGCATTTAAAATAATATCATCCGATAGGGAGAAAACAGGCAGTACTTCCAAGAAAAGCGTTGCGGCTATAACGGAAATAATACTGTATACTGTAAACCCTCTTCCGACTTTAAACCAACCTAAAATAATTACAGGAATATTAAATAAAAAGAGTAAAATACCTGTACTAATACTAATTCCAATAAAATCATTAAACACACTGGAAACCAGCTGTGCAGCTCCTGTAAAGCCACTTGCATAAACGTTTGCTTCAATTAAGAAGAAATTTAGCGAAATAGCATTCAATAAAGCTCCGAATATAACAACAATAATACGTTTTGCTTCAACTATAAACATGGCAACCTCCCTACCTTATTTTATATCATTATTACATTTTTTAAAATATTAATTAAATATACTTTGACTATCTTTCATACTAGCATTAAACTAGATACATGTACTTATTATGAATGAAGGTGATAATATGACGATTAAAATTCTTGCTGATTCTGCGAGTGATTTGTCAAAGAAACATTATAACGAATTTAACATTGAAATGGTACCATTAACTGTTCATTTAGATGAAAAAGAATTTAAAGACGGTATAGAAATTGATCCAAAAACCGTATATGATGCGATGCGAGAAGGAAGAATGGCAAAAACCTCTCAAGTATCTCCACAAACATTTAAAACATTTTTCACATCCTATGCCAAAGACAATCAGCCATTGTTATATTTTGCTTTTTCATCGGAATTATCCGGTACCTACCAAACGGCAAAAATGATGGAGCAGGAAGTTAAAGAAGAATACCCGGATGCCACCTTACATGTCATCGATACAAAATGTGCTTCAATTGGCTATGGGCTTGTTGTCCTTCATGCCGCAAAGCTAGCAAAAGAAGGTGCTTCAGCTGAAGAAATTATCGAGTCAACTACTTATCAGGCGGAACATATGGAACACATTTTTACAGTTGATAATCTTGAGTATCTTTATCGTGGCGGACGTGTCAGCAAGACAGCCGCCTTTGTCGGTACATTATTAAAAATAAAGCCGCTTCTTCATGTGGAACAGGGAAAGTTAATTCCACTTGAAAAAATCAGAGGCTCCAAAAAGGTTTTGCAGCGCATGCTCGATGTCATGGAAGCCCGCGGTTCTGACTTTAAAAATCAGACCATCGGAATCAGTCATGGTGATGATTTAAAAAGGGCTGAGCAGCTTGCTGCCATGATTAAAGAAAAATTTGGCGCTGAAACTATTCTCATCGAAATGGTCGGCGCGGTGATTGGAGCCCATGCTGGTCCAGGAACCATCGCACTCTTTTTCTCAAATAAACCAAATAAATCTTTCGAAAAAGCTTGACCTGTAGGGTTCAGGCTTTTTTCAACAAACATATTCTATAACGCTCTTTCGCATTTCCCTTCCTTTTAATCGTCAACTCTGCTTCTTTCATTTACATGTTTTTCTTTAGAATGGGAGCCCGTAAAGGTTAAGAGAGATTAGGTTGAAGTTAAGAGAGGATGTTCCAGAGTTAAGAGAGAATAAGTAGAAGTTGAGAGGTATTCCATGATGGCATGGTTGTTTCTCAACTTTCCTGTACTATCTCTCATCTTTTCAAGCTTATCTCTCAAACTTTCTGTACTGTTTCTCAACTTTTCAAGCTTATCTCTCTACTTCAAGCCACTTTCTCCAATTTTTTACACCAACATCCTTATCCCCTAAAAAATAAAATACAAAACCTGTAACCTAATCCATTTACATACGTCTAACTATTTAAAGGAAAAATTTTCATATATTAAGGGGTGTCATAGTGAAAAATAAAATTGTCTGGATTATTGCTGCCGGTATTATTAGCTTAATAGCATTAGCATTTATGTTAATTCCTGCAAATGGACTTAAAGCAGAAATCCGTTCCGCTTCAAGTCATGTACAGGCATTTAAGGATTGGACGGTTCATTTTTCTAAGCAAATGAATCCGGATACATTCACGGATAAAACCGTAACAGTCATGGATAGTAAAAACAAACAAATCCCAATTATCTTGGAATGGAACGAATCAAACACAATGTTAACATTAAAACCTCCAGAAAATGGCTACACCAGTAATGAAGATTACCATATCACCATTTCAGATCAAGTACAAACAGCTGCTGGCAAAGAATTAGCTGACTCACTAACCCATGCCTTTACTGTTGTAGATGAATTACCTAATATTGAAAGCAAAGAACAGTTGGTAACCCTTTTAAAAGAAAGGATAATACCACAGGAAGCTAGACTATTCACTGAAGAAAGCGAATCTGCAGTAATGAGCAATGAATCTGCGGATACAGCAGCTACCGGGGAAAGTCAACCGGCAACTGTTTCAGAAACGAATGTTCAAATTGCTGGAATTGATGAGGGCGACAGGATAAAAAATGATGGCGAATTCATCTACTTTGCCCGGGATACAGATGTTATTATCGCCCCGATAAAAGAGACGGTCGAAAATGAAGAGATCAGTGTAATTGAAGAGGAAAATTTTAATCCTAGCGAACTTTATTTGCATCAAAATTATTTAATTAGTATTGGTTTCAGTCATGAACCGATGCGAAAAGAAGATATTAAAACGTCAGGTGACACAACCGAAAATCAAGAAATTGCAATATATCCGTCTCCTCGCAACCAGACAACCGTTAACATCTATGAAGTTTCCGATAGAAGCAATCCTGAGAAGGTCAGAGAAGTAACTATTGAGGGCAATTTAACCGCATCAAGAAAAATGGATGAGCATCTGTACCTTATTGCTAATCAATATCCATCATACCGAATTCTCGATAGTCCTAAGGAAGAAATAAGGCCTCATATCATGGATAGTGCCACCGGAAATGAAGCGAAGGCTATTTCATTTGAAGACATGTATTTTTTTCCTGACAGTGAGGAAAGCCACTTTATGATCATGACATCGATCAACCTAAATGAACTGAAAAAAGAAGCAAATGTACAAAGCTTCCTGGGAGCATCCAATCAAATGTACATGTCGAAAAATCATATCTATATTGCGGTCAATCGATATGAGAATGACAAAGAAACAACAAACGATAATGATTCTACAGATCTCATGATGGCAAGACCTGTCGCCAACACAAACATCATGCAATTTAACATTAGTGAAGGAGATATCAATTATCAGGCCCAAACTACTGTAAATGGAACTTTGATTAATCAATTTGCGATGGATGAACGAAATGATACATTCCGTATTGCAACAACTAAAGGAGATATGTGGGATAATGATCAGCCATCTGTAAACAATTTATACACCTTTGATAAAAATCTAAACCCTTTAGGAGCTGTTGAAGGACTTGCTGAAGGGGAACGGATTTACAGTGTTCGCTTCATGGAAGATATTGCCTATATGGTAACGTTTAAGCAGGTTGATCCCTTATTTGTTATTGACTTAGAGGATCCGGCAAATCCAGCCGTATTAGGTGAGTTGAAGATACCAGGATTCAGTGATTATCTCCATCCACTTGATGAAAATCATTTAATCGGATTCGGACAAAATACCAAATTAGTTGAAAATGAACACGGATCCGATCCACTCGTACAGATGGATGGACTAAAAATATCCCTGTTTGATGTGAGCGATCCTACCAATCCGAAAGAAAAATTCAGCGAGGTCATCGGCAAGGGGCATTCCTACTCTGAATTGAATCACAATCATAAAGCAATGTATATGCATCCAACTAAAAGTTTATTTGGCTTCCCTGCTGTTTTATTTGAATCAAAAACAGTTAAAAAAGGAGATATTACCTATGAGGATCAGCAGTATTTGTTTGAAGGTGCTCTCCTGTATAACATTACCCCTGAGAACGGAATTAGGTTAAAAGATACCATTACCCATCAGGAAACTAATCTAGAATATGCACAATGGGAATCAGAAATAAAACGAATTATTTCAGTGGATAATATGATATATACCTTGTCCTATGATCAAATAAAAGTGTATGATTTAGAGGATGAAAATATAATAAAAACTATTTCCTTACCAACTCAGTCACTCCAATACTAACTATGGGAACAGCAGGAATCCCCCTGCTGTTTCTTTTCGTTTTTTACACAAAAATGGAATTTTTTATATATTGTGGTGTCTGTTAGGACATCGGAGTTTTGAATAAAAGCTCGTTCCCCTAATAGAAACAGGTCATTTGTATGATATATCTGAGAGGAACAATGATTTTATCTTCTGATGTGCCTAATCCTCTATGCTCAATTTGACGATAATCAGGTGTAACAAATCCAATTTTTTTGCCCCATTTTGTATAGATTTTTATACGGGACAAATTTGCCCCAGCTCACCATAGTAACAGCCGAATATTTAGCAATAGAACAAATTTATCATCTGAAGCCAGTAATATTCTCTATACCCCCTTTCTCATTTCAAAACAACTTTGTGCTTTTTTCGACATAGTTTTATTGTGTTTTTTTGACTTTTTATTTTTTCATATTGCCTGACTAGTCCATTTATATTTATGATGATATAAATGGACTTTTAGGAGGATTTAACAATGCCTAAACTATTTATACATTTTACATTCTTTTTCTTTATACTTACAGCGGTAACCGGTGTTTGGATGAGAGCGTTCCCTTTTTATCCTGATTCTGCTCTAGAGTATTCAAATATATTACATGCACATTCCCATATAGCTATTTTAGGTTGGGCATTTTTAGGTGTTTTTATTGTTTTTTTATTTATCTTTTGGAAAACAATACAACGAAAGAAAGAAGCAATTTTTCTTACTTATGCAATTTTTATTATTTCTTTCTTCATGTTTTTAGCATTTATTTATCAAGGCTATGCCGTATATTCAATTGTATTGTCAACATTACATATTTTCGCTGAGTATTGGGCAGCCGTTTTCATATATCGTCATATACGAACAAATAAATTCATACCAAATTCTGCTGCGCTATTTATAAAAGGATCATTGATTGCCCTTATTATTTCCTCTATTGGTCCATATGCACTTGCATTTATTTCTGCGAATGGACTTAAGGAATCTTCTATTTTCGATATGGTGATTTACTTTTATTTACATTTTCAATATAATGGTTGGCTTTCTTTATTTTTAATAGGACTGTTTATCATTCTGCTATATTCTAAACAAGTCCATATTTATACTTCTCTTCTTTATAAAGGGTTTTGGATATATTTTATAGCATTGTTTCCTGGCTTCTTCTTATCAGTTCTTTGGGCTAATTTAGGAGAATTCACAGAAGTACTTGCGGTAATTGGCGGTGTTGGGCAATGGCTTGGTGTCCTATTTTTTCTCTTGGCATGTAAAAAAAGCTGGAAACAGATCGGTAAATCTTTTTCAAAACTGACTACTACCTGCTTGTTAATAGCATTGGTTCTGTTGTTTGGCAAAAGTACAATGGAACTTGGCTTAATATTCCCTTCATTAGCACAGCTTGTATATGATACAAGAAGTGTAATTATCGGTTATTTGCATTTCACCTTATTAGGATTTGTGAGTATTTTCATTCTAACACAATATCAAATGACGGGCATTTTGCCTTGCAGTCGACATACGAGAAATGGATTTATTATCTTTTTCATCGGACTTGCTCTAAATGAATTATTGCTTTTCACTCAGGCTATATTAGAGTGGTTCACTCATAAATCTATTCCCTTTTATGCACAAGGACTTCTTTCTGCGAGCTTATTATTACTAATTGCTGTGATCATCTTATGGATTTCCTATCAAACAAAAAATTATCGAATGATCTAGGTGATTCCTTCATATATTTTTTAGTACAACCTTATTAGGAATATAAGAAGGAGGTATTTTCGTGCTTATTCATGATTTAACGAATGTTTTTGAAATCGAACGAAAGGAATCACCAGCATCAGTAAATGACTTATTGGATTACTTTCAAAAAAAATATATTGCCGAAGAAATTGACATAAAAGATTACCGGAAAATATATGCTCATCTACATAAACAAGGTGCCATATCTGCACATGAATACATTTAACTCAAAGTCCTAAGAGGGCTTTTTCTTTTTAATGAAGTAAGAAAGTATAAATGAAATCGGCTTTTGCGCCAAATTCTTCACATCTTACTTCTGGTCTCTGACCTCCGAAAAGACGCTTTAGCGTTTTTCTCATGCATAAATAATGATTGAAGATGTGGATTAGGGGGAACGTTAATTACAGAAAAGACTTCAAGGAGGGGATAGAAATGGGGATGAAATACTCCAATGGCAAACAGACACCACCTGCTCAGCATCAGGATAGACAACCTGGATTTGAATCGAAAATGCATCCCGAACCTGAATATATTCGCAGCAATTATCAAGGCAGTAACAAACTAAAAAGTAAAGTTGCTGTAATAACTGGTGGGGATAGTGGGATTGGAAGAGCTGTTAGTGTTCATTTTGCCAAGGAGGGCGCAGATCTTGCAATTGTCTACCTGGACGAACATGAGGATGCCAATGAAACAAAACGATTGGTTGAACAAGAGGGTCAAAAATGTTTATTAATCAATGGTGATATTGGAAATCAATCATTTTGTGAAGCGGCAGTTACAGAAACATTGGAAAAGTTTAAAAAAATAGATATCCTAATAAATAATGCTGCAGAACAACATCCACA
Organism: Oceanobacillus sp. NCCP-135; assembly: GCF_059698015.1. Lineage (NCBI taxonomy): Bacteria > Bacillati > Bacillota > Bacilli > Caryophanales > Bacillaceae > Oceanobacillus > Oceanobacillus sp. NCCP-135. The sequence goes on from NZ_BAAKSZ010000005.1 coordinate 24,563, forward strand.
AGAAAGTTTTTTAGAAGTTTCTAGTGATCAAATTGAACAAACATTCCGCACAAATGTATTTGGTATGTTTCATATGACGAAAGCCGCATTACCAAGCTTAAAAAATGGCAGTTCCATTATTAATACATCCTCCATTACTGCATATCAGGGAAGCAAGGATTTAATTGACTATGCCGCTACAAAAGGAGCAATAACATCTTTCACAAGATCATTGGCCGGTGCTTTAGTTGATCAAGGAATCCGGGTGAACGGAGTAGCTCCAGGACCGATTTGGACACCATTAATTCCGGCATCATTCAGTGAAGAAAAGGTCGATTCATTTGGTGGTAATACTCCAATGAAAAGGCCTGGTCAGCCTCAAGAGCTGGCGCCCGCCTATGTCTATTTAGCAAGTGAGGATTCGAGCTATGTTTCTGGTCAAATGATCCATGTGAATGGCGGAACCATAGTATCAGGGTAAACAGAGAGTAGCTACTCGCTAGCCTCTCTCTTTTTTTGCTTACGGCTTAAATAGATAACAGTGACTATAAACAATAGAAAAACTCCTAACACAAAACCAATAAACCCCCAGTTAAAACCTTGATCAGGCTCCATTGAAAATACCTCTGCCGTTTCTCGTGGGATACCTATTTTGAATTTTCCATTGTCATTTTCACGCACAATATTATCTCCAAGATATCCCCTCAGCTGCATCCCCGAATCAATTCCGCTAACAGAAACAGCTTGGGACTCATCACTATTATTAATAGCTATGTACATCGTTTCATCCTCAAACGTTCTTTTAAAAACACTCATTGCTCCACTTGATTCAACAAGTTCGAAATCACCATGAACTAAGGCTGGAAATTGTGAACGCAATGATGAAATCCGATTATGAAATTCCGTTAATTCAGCATCACCACTATTAAATTGCACAAGTTTCTGTGTTTCAGCAGCATCCCCATACATTGGTAACTCGGATCCCTGAAATAATGAAGGTACACCTGGGGTAGTATACATATAAGTTAACGCCAATGTCCAAGCAGTTAAAGAATTACGGCCATTTTCTGAAAAGGTTTGGGTGAATCTGTCTGTGTACTTGTTATCAATATAAAGAAGATCCTCTTCACTTCCATTTTCTTCCCATACATCATATAAATCTGAGACAGGGTTTCCTAGCATGGAAAAGGTATCTACCATTGATTGTTGAAGTATTGGATTATCTATAATATCAATAGCAGTATTTTCTTTAATCTGTTTTATATTCTCCTCTGTATTTAATATATCTCCTATTAGATAAAAATCAGGATTAATATTTTTTATATGTTTCGTAAAAGTTTCCAAAAAATCCGCCGATGCCTGGTCCACTGCATGCAGCTTAAATCCATCAATATCGGTTTCATTCATCCAAAATTCAGCAGCTTCAAGCAAAAATGCCTGTACTTCCGGATTGTCTTGATTCAATACAGCGACATCGTTCGCCCAATTTGTTGACAAACTCGTGCTAGTGTTTTCAAGTAACCAATCGGCTCTATCAGGATCAAAAACGATCGGATGACTTGTTGAAATATAATTCGATACAAATTCCAAAATAATTTTTATATCTCTTTTATGTGCTTCCTCAACTAATACATGTAAATCTTCCATCGTCCCAAACTGTTTCTCTATACTATAGAAATCTTCTATCCAATATCCGTGATAGCCGCCTGGCGCATTTTCCATTATTGGTGATAATGAGAGGGTTGTCACTCCTAATTCCTGCATGGAATCCAGTTTTGTAATGATCCCTTGGATGTCTCCACCATGATAGGCATTAGGATCTTCTATATTTACTTGCTCATCCCTGGTAAAATCGCCATTGTTATAACGATCTACTACTATATTATAAATAATTTCATCCTGAATTTGACTTTCTTGTGCTGATATATAACTTGAATTAGCAGTAAAGGCAATAAAAAATAGTGCTATAAACAATAATGCTGTCTTTTTCATAAGATTTGTTCCTCCAACGATTAATAATATCTCTTGTTCTATTATTCACCCTAGATTTTAATAGTCAATAACTTCATGATTATTGTTGAAAATACTTCACAGATAAAGCAAAACTTCCAGCTAGCTTACCACATAATAATTCTAATCCAAGGATTTTTTCAACCAAAAGTAAAGCTGCCTCATTAGAGACAGCTTTACTTTTTATACGTATAATCCAATCATTACATTGGTAAACGCCAGAAACCTAAGATTAATGTGATTAAAAATGCAATAATCAATTGAATCCAGAAGCTTTTTGCAGATTTTCCTTTATTAGTTTTCACAAGAATCATTTCGAGTGCAGCAATTACCCAAATACCAGCAAGTCCTTTCACTATTGCTTCTGGTAAAAACGAGCTCCCACCAAAATAATTGGCAAGCAAATCTCCGCCACTATAAAGAATAAATAAATAATCAAGACGCAAAATCATGTGTACAATTTTTGCAGGTTTTCCTTTTCCCTGATGGTACATAATGAGGGCAACAATAAATAAAATCAATGCCAATGCCCATCCGGTAATATGCATATGTGTCATGATATGTCCTCCAATATTAAATGTTTTCTTAACCGTATCATATCATGGACGGGACAAAAATTCATTTATTACATTCTTGGACTGCAAATAAAAGTAAAAGCTGGTTAAAACTGTTATACTAAAATTAGATTCTATTTTTTGGTTCAATCACATTTTGCGGGGAACATTGGATCAGTTGGTTTATTCGGAATCGGTAATTTGTATTTAAATAAACAAACCTATTATTTTCCCCGTACTTTGTGAAAGATCCTATTTTTTTAATGGAGGGATAGTATGGTACAAACGAGTCAGGAAATCATTGATCAGACACAGGAATACGGAGCAAAGAATTATCATCCGCTTCCGGTTGTGATAGCAAAAGCCGAGGGAGTTTGGGTAGAAGATCCAGAAGGCAATCGTTATATGGACATGTTAAGTGCATATTCTGCGGTAAACCAAGGCCACCGTCATCCAAAAATTATTGATGCATTGAAGAAACAAGCAGATGCAGTAACTTTAACTTCACGAGCTTTCCATAACGACCAATTGGGGCCATGGTATGAAAAAATATGCAAGCTCACCAATAAAGAAATGGCTTTACCAATGAACACTGGTGCTGAAGCAGTTGAAACTGCTATTAAAACAGCAAGACGCTGGGCATATGATGTAAAAGGGGTTGCAGAAGACCAGGCTGAAATCATTGCTTGTGTTGGTAACTTTCATGGTCGAACAATGACAGCGGTTTCCCTGTCATCCGAAGCAGAATATAAACGCGGATTCGGTCCAATGCTCCCTGGCATAAAACTCATTCCTTATGGAGATATTGAAGCATTAAAAGCAGCAATCAACGATAATACTGCAGGTTTCTTATTTGAGCCAATTCAGGGAGAAGCAGGTATCGTTATCCCCCCTGAAGGATTCTTAAAAGAAGCATATGATGTATGTAAAGAAAATAAAGTTTTATATATTGCTGACGAAATTCAGGCGGGACTTGGCCGCAGTGGTAAGATGTTCGCCTGTGATTGGGAAGATGTTACACCAGATATCCTCATTCTTGGTAAAGCATTAGGTGGAGGTGTATTCCCGATTTCCTGTGTGGTTGCAAACAAAGATATCCTAGGTGTATTCAACCCTGGATCCCATGGCTCCACATTTGGAGGAAACCCACTGGCATGTGCTGTTTCAGTAGCTTCACTTGAAGTACTAGAAGAAGAAAAATTAGCAGATCGTTCACTGGAATTAGGTAATTATATGATGGATGAACTGAGGAAAATTGATAACCCAATTATTAAAGAAGTTCGAGGTAAAGGTTTGTTCGTTGGTGTTGTGCTAACAAAATCAGCTCGACCATATTGCGAACAGTTGAAAGAGAAAGGTTTATTATGTAAAGAAACACACGAAAACGTAATTCGATTCGCTCCACCTCTAATTATCGAAAAAGATGACCTAGACTGGGCGCTCGATCAAATTAAAGAAGTGTTAAAAGGTTAAGGATACTAAAGAAATCGGCTGACTAGCCGATTTCTTTAGTTAATTCTATTGTACTCCGGGCGATATCCGCGTGCTCCGGGTGATATCCCTCGCTCTCCGGGTGATATCCTCGCTCTCCGGGTGATATCCTCGCTCTCCGGGTGATACCCGCGCTCTCCGGGTGATATCCTCGTGCTACGGGTGATATCCTCGTGCTACGGGTGATATCCTCGTACTCCGGGCGATATCCGCGTGCTCCAGGCGATATCCGCACGCTCTAGGCGATATCCGCATGCTCCGGGCAATATCCCTCGCGCTCCGGGTGATATCCGCGTGCTCCGGGCGATATCCCTCTCGCTCCGGGTGATATCCGCGTGCTCCGGGCGATATCCCACGTGCTCCAGGCGATATCCGCGTGCTACGGGCGATATCCGCACTCCCATATGATATTCCAGCTCCAAGTGTTATCAGCTTTCCACTGGTACAACCGAGTCTTGCCACTAATCTCGTTTACCCCATCTCTTTGCGAAGCAATTGTTTTTTATTATAGGTTAAACTTCTCCATATCCACTCCAGTGGACCAAATAAGTAGTGGGAAAACCACCATCTGCTAAACAGAGCCTGCAAGCTGAACACAACAATCACAATGATTACTCCAATGAGTGGTGTAATTGAACCGTACAAACCAAGCCCAACTCCATAAAACAATAAAAAACTAATAACAGATTGCATGATATAATTCGTTAAAGCCATTCGCCCTACAAAAATAAATGGTGTTATTAACTTGTTTCCTATATCCGTTTGAGCGAGTAATGTAATCGAGAGAATATAAAACAATGCGGAAGCAGTTCCGCCAATATTATCTTGAATGTATGAAAACCATAATGGATTTCCCAAAAAGTAAGGACCTGCTTTTAAAATAATAAAAAACAATAGTAAAATAAACCACCATGTAATCAGCAAAGATTTATTTTTCATCGGCTCGTGAAGCAAGCGTTTTTTGGCTAGATACATACCAAACAAAAATAATGGCAATAAGGTTGTTCCCAATAATAATAAGCTGATTCCGCCATTCCCATACACCCAGTCATGATAATTTTGTCGCCAGATATTCATTAGATTACTGCTTTGATAATTATTGAAAGCCTGCTCGATTGCGAATGCATCATATAGATGTAAATATTCCCGAACCTTATATAACATGAAAGATAATAAACCTACACTGCCACCCAATAAAATAATTCCCCAGATCAGGAGAGTTCTCCCCTTTACATGCAAAAATAGTAATAGCAATAAACCAATTAGACCGTATGACAATAGAATATCCCCATGCCAGATGAAAAATGCATGAAGTAGACCAAAGCAAATTAATATCAGAAGTCTTCTGCTTAAAAAGCCATAGACTTTCACGCCACGCTCAATCAGCCGCTCCTTCATGATTTGAAATCCAAAACCGAATAATAACGAAAATAGCGTATAAAAACTGGCTTGAAAAAAGATGTCAATAAAACCTTGCATGAATATATCCACATTGGAAGTCCAGGTTTCATCTGCACCACCGTACATAAAATAAGGTGCTGAAAATGCTCCAATGTTAACAATAAAAATTCCAAATACAGCAAATCCTCGAGCTGCATCAATCCATATCAGTCTGTTTACTTCATTTGTTGGGGAAACAGTTTTTTTCATTTTAAAGTCCTTTCCTCCATTCTCTTCATTTCAAACTTCGCTAACCTAGTATTCTAGAAAAATAATGCACATCCTGCAAAACTTTTCAACAATTATTTCTATTTACATAAACTAATACGAAGGAGGATTTTCCCATGCCGGCAAAAGTGGGTGCTGTTAAAGTAATCAATATATCTGCATCAAGTATTTTCAATATTGGAGACGTATATTCGATGTGCCCTGAAAGCAACGCAAAAACATATGCCGGTGGCGGCTCATTCAATACAGGAGAAGGCATCCATATTAACCTTACCAATTCAAATACAAATGTTTATGATTCTGATAAAATAGATCAGCCTATTAGTTAGTATCGGAGTGAAGCACATTGAATTTAACTATCCATCAATCAATCAGTATTTACATGATAAAAGTTGGCTCTATTACCAATTCATCTGTTCTGCAGATCGGCAGCACCGGAAGTATCCAGGCACAATCTGACATTTTCAACACTGGGGAATATACAGGACCTGCTGCCCCTGCTGAGCCAATTGCAAGTGTTACCCCCATCATACCATTATCCCCTCCCGTGCAATAGCACATCTGAAAATCTTTAGCATAATCTGATTATAGGCATTCGTCTATAATCAGGAAGGGGGGATTATTTTATGAATGGTAATGACTGGTTTAATTACATTTACGAATTGAATCAATACATGGAAAAACAGAAAAAAATGATTGAAGCACTGGAAAAAAGATTGCATAGCCTGGAGAAAGCCTTTCAGGAAAAAAGTACAAATAAAATAGAAAAAATTGAATACAACTTTGACCAACTGAAAATAGAGCGCCTTGATGGCACCCTTCAAATCGGTTTATCCCCCAATGATTTAGCCAATATTGAAGACTTTGGTGTTCATCAAAATCAAGTACCACAAAATCCGCCTCCACTAAAGCAGGCGTTACATTCTGAATTAAGCAGTTATCTGCATGATAATGGACCTTCTCTAATTCGTGAACTATCCAAATCATATAATTATACGATTGATGAAGATTTTCAGTCTGTCATGATTCAGGATATTGAAAAACAGCTGCCAAGCCGCATTGCCTTTTATGAACAGGAAGCAAAGCGTAATAATAATTTAACCAATGAACAGGATTTCAAGCTTTATATAAGTGATCAAATTAAAAAAGAAATTTACCAGTCCTTATTAAATTATATCCAAGTAAATGAAAGAAAAGGAGAAGAATAATGAATATAGAGGTACACAACTGGGGATTAAGCGTTGCAAATATTCAAATCGACAATGTTTCTGCTTCATCAGTTTTCCTGATCGGTGATAATGAAGAAATGAATCTTTCTTCTTTTTTTGACACCCCACCTGAAGCATTCACGATTGGTAATATCGTACCATTAGCACCTTAACTGGAGGATTGTCAGTATGCAGATACGAACCGCAGAAGTAAATAATATACGCACGACTTCCATAACCAACAGTTCTATCTTTACGATCGGTGATACAGTTTCAACGATGCAGAAATCCAGAGGTATTGCCGTACAGCAAGAAGGCGCAACCTTTACCAAGCAGGATAATCTATATTTCCACGACTATCCCATTTTTAAGAAAGAAGCAAATTGGCTTAATCAAAAACACAATGTTAATATACACACAACACAGCACTCTGAATCCATTCATATACAAAATACTTCTATAATTGGTGTAAGTAGTTCATCTGTATTTCAAGTCGGAAGTATAAAAAAAATTGCTGCAGATTCAAGAATTAAGCATTTTAGAAAGCTTCAGTCATGATTATACACATCTATTGTTTTTTTTCATATCCTAATCTATACAATTATTTCTCAGAGGTGTTATGATGCCTTCTATCGTCGGACCAATTAAAATAAACAGTGTTGGTGGCGGGGTAGTAAATTTTGGTGATGCCTTTTATCTTTCACCAAAAAGCTCCTCCAAAACGAACGCTGGCTCTGGAGCTTTAAATACTGGGGATTTTATTTGTACAAATAATGGAGTAAGCTCCACTAACCCATTTGATCCAGATGTTAATGATCAGAATGTAACCGCCAATGCCTAAGTAAAAGAGATAGTCTATATGATTTAGGCTATCTCTTCTTCAGTGGATAGGGAAATAGAGAATTTTTGGCTTTATTAAGCTAACGACAAGATACGCCACGTTCAGCTTCAACCCCCACCGAATAGTGGACTTCCCTCATTTTCGTACGATAAACAAGACTTGCCAATTGAGAACCAGTGGCTTAGTCGCACTTATACCCTTGTGGTGAAAGTCAACATCGGTTCGCCTTGCTCATCATGTTTCCTTTACCTCCTGCCCACCGTCCAGTCAATACATCGCAAAAAGGCGCTCTGCACTTTTGTTTTCATTTCACTCATTTTCAAATCGGTCAACAAAAAATTGTTGGACAAAATAGATGAGAATACTTAATGCTAGGAATAAGAATGCCCATCCAAGTGTTATTTGTTCTACAATCAGATAATTATTACATAACTGCTCCGGTGAAAAAATATATAGGCCTGCCATTAACCCACAAATAACCGTTAGACTAATAAAAATAATATTTTTACTGAAATGTCCAAGTTTCTTCCAGCTGTCACGTAAAGGGACGCCAGCTAAAAATGGCAAACTAATAAATTTAAATACTTCTATTGCATGGATAGTCAATGCTTCATCCATCGTACGTGGAATCATCCAATAAATGATAATGAACATAAATAGTATAATACCTGGTATACCATTACTGTTCCACTTTGCAAAAAAAACTGGAAATTTTTGTTTTAAAAATGGAGTCATAAGCATACCAGCAATTACAAATAATGGCATCTGCATGTGCATATGAATCGTCATTACTGACTCCGCTAAATTGGCAACAGGTGGAAGCATTAGGAAAACATACAGCACTAAACCATAAATTGCTTGTTTCATAATCTATTCCCCCGCTTCAGTTTCGAGAATTGATGTAACTTTTTCAGCTGCTTCATCAATTTTATTATAATCCATCACATCGACTAAATCGCCTTTTCTATTGACCAAATAAAATGCAGAGTTATGAACAAAGTGTCCTTCTCCGTCCGGAATAACAATAACTCCGAATTCATCCAGCAATGTATCCAATTCCTGCTGATCAGATATTCTTGCCATTCGCCATGTTTCTCCATCACTTTCAAAGTAGCTTCTATATTTATCCAATACTTCCGGTGTATCTCTGGTTGGGTCAAAGCTAACACTTAAAAAGACAATGTCCTCCCCAATATATTCTCCTGGAATCTGATCATACACCTCAGCTAAGTTCACTTCTAATTGAAGACATACATCTGTACAGGATGTATAAATAAATGTAATCATAACATATTTTCCTTCGAATTCAGAAAAAGGATATATCCGTTCCTGACTATCTTCCAATGTTACTTTAGGGAAGGAAGGTTTTTCCTCAATTAGTTTATTTGTTCTTGCACTTTCAGCAGTGTATGCCTGAAAACCATCTGTGCCAATATAAAATAAAGCAACACCAAATACTAAAACAATAATCATTGCAACCGTATTATGCTTGTTTTTGATCATAATGATCACTTCCTACATAAAATTTATAATCCTTATCTAAGTTTAAAGGAATAGCTCTCATTAATTGAGCTATTCCTTTATCTTACATTTATAACCACGTCCAGGCTCAGATTGCTATTTGCTGCTCTATAAGCCTTTTCATTTTTCTACTTACCACGTTTTAAATGGTGGTGATCCTGGAGGTGCATTTACGATCATGTCAACAAGTGGTATGACGTATCCCATTGAAATGATTGCGAATGCTAATACAATCCATAGACCCCAACGTTCTGTCCACTTCGGTGTCGGTGACGCATCTTCTTCTTCTTCCGCTACAGGAAACTCCGTATGTCCTTTAGGTGCTTTAAACATCAGATGGAACGCAATATAAACCATCAGCACAACACCTGCGAAGAGAAGTGTTCCTCCTACCGCCAGAAACATCAGGTATGGATCCCAGCTTAATGCAGTAGCATTATCACCATAAGTTGAAAAGGAAGTTCTTCGTGGTGAACCAAGAAGCCCAACCCAGTGCATCGCACCTGACATGAACAGCATTCCAATTGCCCAAATCCAGGTTTGAATAAGTCCTAATTTATTCAGTCTTGGTGTCATTTCCCGTTTGCTTAAGTATGGAATTAACCAGTATGTGATACCAAAGAATGTTAAGGCAACCGTTACTCCAACAGTTAAATGGAAGTGACCAACTACCCATAGTGAGTTATGAACTGTCTGGTTTAATTGGTTATTTGTTTGTGCAATCCCACCTGCTCCAGCAGGAATAAATGCAATCATTGCAATCATTGGTGCAAGGAAACGTACATCTTTCCAAGGCAATTTTTTAAACCAGCCAAGAAGCCCCGTCGCACCTTTTTTCCTTCCAGCTCTCTCAAATATTGCAAACATTGCAAATGCAGTTAGAAGTGAAGGTAGTGCGATGGATAAACTCATGAATACATGCATGAATTTAACACTTTGTGTGATTCCTGGGTCAATAATTTGATGGTGGAATCCACCAGGTACGTTTAAGATTACAGATAAAATAACTACCAAACGTGCCAAGACGTCACTAAATGTTTTCCCGCCAATAATTTTTGGTATTGCAACATACCATGCAGATACGGCTACCAAATACCAAACATTAACCGCTGTATGCCCGAAGGCCCAGAAGAGTGTTCGGCTAAGCATGACGTTGACTGTTTCTGTCCAGCCAAAAGCCCAAGGGATGAGCATTAATACTTCCGCAGTAATTCCAAGACTACCCAAGATTAATAGAAGGTAACCTCCAACAGCGAAAAAAGAAAACAATGGCAGTTTCTGACCGCGGTTTGCTTTTTTCCAGCTGGCTGCGTTTACGAATACGCCTGTTCCAGCGAGCCATATTCCTAAAGCAAGAAATACCAAACCAATGTAGAACCATGGTGACGCCTGCATTGGAGGGTAAAATGTGTACATTACTGATGCATCACCCATCACTACTGTAGTCATGATCATTACAGTTCCAACCAGCAATGAAGCGAGTGCACTCCAGACAAATTTTCTTGCCTTTGAAGTCAATCCTCCAAGTGTATGGGATACTCCTGCGTAGAAATAGCCAGTCATAAACAGCGTAGTAAATGCAACAACAAGTAAAATTCCGTGTGCTGTCAATACCTGATAATAGTTCAGCCATACTGGCAATTCAAGCAGTCCCGCGCGGTTAAGCCCCTGCAGCAATCCTAATGTTCCGCCTACAAGCAAAAGAATAAATGCTAAAGATAAATAGGTTAATGAAATACGTGCATCTTCAGGTCTAGCACCTAATTTTTGATTTGTTTTATCGATAAATGATTCCTTTAAAACCGCTGTTTCCATTTTCATTTCCTCCTTTCCTATTTAACCGTAATTGTGGTAGCCATCGCTTGGTGTCCAGCACCACAGTACTCATTACATAAAATTAAATACTCGCCTGGTTCATCGAAGGTTTCCGTTATTTTTTGAATATGGCCAGGCATTACCATTGCGTTCACATTCGTACCGGCAATTTGGAATCCATGAACAACGTCTTTTGATGTCATAGTGAATGTAACTTCAGCTCCTGCAGGTATTTCGATATCACCTGGTGTGAATGAAAATATTTGCAATGTCATTACAACCTCATATTGATTGTCTCCTACTTCATAAACACCTGGTTCTTTAAATACTTCATGTTCGTCTACCTTCTGCGGATCTATTGTTTCCATATTACTAGGTGGTCCCATTTCAAGTGCAAATGTCTGATAGCCAGTAACTACCATAGAAAGAACCAATACACTAACACTGATAATCAGCCAAATCTCTTCAGCTCGATGCATTTTCATGCTATTTCCCTCCTCGTCTTAAACTCTTGTCATATAAACGATAAACAGTAATAATATAAATGCGACAATTCCACCGCCAACAAATACTAATGTGGAAAACAGGGTACCCTTTAATGATTGCTCTTCTTCTGTGCTAGTGACTGTGCTAGTGATTTTCTCTTCCATCTGAAATCCCCTCCCTATTTTTTTCTTACTTCTATCTTATTTTGGAAATGGTTTTTTCTAAGTGATTCAAATCACATGGCTGTGTGATTTCCATCACGAATTAAACGCATTCATGACAAAACAATGAACTTCACCTAAATGTAGCAGTATAAAGAGACAATTATGGTGCTAAGCCAAGTTTGGGCAACGTTTTTATATAGAAGCATGGGTAGACTAAACATCAGCTCGAGAACGGAAACATCTGCTCGAGAGCGGAAACATCAGCCCGTGAGCTGAAACACGGACAGTTACGCATCCTTCACTTCCCGCTAAAGCTTGGGCTGAACAGTTAACCACAAAAAAAGATCAACCCTGCATTATAAAAGGTTGATCTCATGTCGTTATTCACTTGGTACTTCTACAATGAGCTGCTTGGAAAAGAAATATAAATACGTTTCTTTAACAGGTTGCTTCCAAATAGTTTCTATTGCATATCGATAAAGCTCCATTTGTATTTTATATCTCTCTACCAGCTTCTCTCTAACATCTTCTGTAACTTCTTCATTAATGGCATCTGTTTTATAATCCAAGATAATCCAGCCATCATCCTTTGGAACAATACAGTCGATCACACCTTGAATCAGGACATTTTCATCTGTATCATCTGTCCAACTTGCATACACTTCACTTGCCGGTAAAGAAAGACTGAACGGTACTTCACGGTTTAGTGATTGAACCTCCATCATATATGCTGCAATTTCTGTCCTAAAAAATTGTTCAATAGAATTCACATCTATTATTTCTGCTTCTTCTCTGGTTAATATCTCTTTATCTACCATTGCTGCTACATATTCATAAATTTCAACATTGTTTAATCGTCTATCTATTGGCAAATGCTGCATTACTGTATGCATTGCAGTCCCTTTATCAGCAGCAGTAATTGTTTTCTCTTTTTGCATAAAATTTGGTCGTTTTACAATAGGTGTCCATTGTGATTGGATAAGCTGATCTCCACTATATTCATCCTTTATTTCCCACTGTCGCTTAATTTCTGTAACTGTCTGTTTGGCACGTAACCTTGCTGCTTGAGCAAAAGGATATTGATAGGACAGGCGATCATCTACTTCTTTTTCCAACATATCATCCTGAACTTCTACTGGGGTCCAGTTCACTATATTCCTTTTTAGTGCCAAATTGGCTTCCGCTGTTGTTTCTTCCAAATTTGTAAGCTCGCTGCCATGGATAACAGAAACGCTCCATTTGGAAGGATCAATCCGGATTTCATTTATTACAGCATCTGTTAATTCCTGAGTTCTTAATAAACTATTTTCCTGATGTCGTATTAAAGCAGGACCCACCCAATCCAGATATGTCTTGGATTCCATCCGGAAATGCGCAGGTAATACCCACTGGGAATGATCGATCATTTTTTGCCATTTTTGCTGTTTCTTTTCAAATGAAGCAACATTGCCAACCATTATGAGTTTTTCCTTTGCCCGGGTAAGCGCAACATACAATACCCGCATTTCTTCTGCGAGAAGCTCGCGTAATTTTTCCTGTCCTACCGCATGGTAAAACAATGTTGGATACGTAATTCGTTTTACCGGATTAACGTATTTGCTGGCAAAACCTAAATCTTTATGCAATAAATACTTTTGTTTTAAGTCCTGTAAATTAAACTGTTTATCCATTGCACCTAAAATCACAACAGGAAACTCCAGTCCCTTACTTTTATGAATTGTCATAATTCGGACAACATCTTCCTGTTCACTTAATGCTCTCGCTGAACCAAGGTCATCACCACGCTCTTCCATCCGTTCAATAAACCTGAGAAAGCGGAATAAGCCGCGGAATGATGTTGTTTCATAGCCTCTGGCACGATCATATAGTGCACGCAAGTTTGCTTGACGTTGCCTACCACCTGGCATACCACCGACAAAATCGTAGTAGCCTGTTTCCCGATAAATATCCCAGATTAATGCCGATAAGGCGCCTTGTCTGGAGTCCAGGCGAAATTGTTCCAGTTTTTCAAGAAAGCTGATTATTTTCGTGGCTGCGACATTTGTATTTTGTTTTTCAAACAGCTTTAATGCATCGTAAAATGATTGATTTTTACCTGCAAGGCGAACAGAGGCTAAATCATCTTCATTTAACCCGACAATCGGTGAACGTAATATGGAAGCGAGCGGAATATCCTGCCGCGGATTATCAATGATTTTCAAAAGACTGATCATGATTTTCACTTCGATTGCTTCAAAATATCCGGTTGAAAGCTCTGCATAGACTGGGATTCCCTGCTTTTTTAATTCATCTACAATTGTAGGCGCCCATGTCATCGATCGCATTAAAATTACGATATCACGATATTGCAAATCCCTTTGCGTCTGTGTCACCTTATCAACAACTTGAAGTGGAGGTCCTCCTTTCTGGCCGATCCAGGCTTTTATTTTTTCTGCATATGCCCTTGCTTCCAGCTGTGCCTTTTCTAAATCCTGATAATCTTCTTCCTCTTTAGAGACATCCTCTTTTTCTTCTGGTGCTTCCCTATCAACTATAAGCAGCTCGGGATGTGGCTCGTTATAAGGCAAGTCATCATACATTTTATTTCCATAGATTAATTCTGCTTTTGCATCATAATTTATTTCGCCTAATTCCTCATCAAAAATCTGTCTAAAAATATAGTTTGCACCTATTAAAACTTCCTCTCTGCTTCGGAAGTTACTTGCCAGATCGATTCGCTTTGCCTTATTTTCATCTCTGGCAAAGCGTTTATATTTTTGAATAAACAAAGATGGTTCTGCATGACGAAAGCGATATATACTTTGTTTCACATCCCCGACCATGAACATATTCCCGGACCCTGTTTCGTCACTGATTAAAGTTAAAATGGTTTCCTGAACGAGGTTGGTATCCTGATATTCATCAATTAACAATTCACTGAACTGTTTCTTGAACTGATTGGCAACCTTTGAAGGTATGGGCTGATCCATTGTTGAAGTTTCATCAACTAAAAGCTTTAGACAATAATGCTCCAGGTCAGAGAAATCAACAATTGCTTTCTCTCGCTTTTGTTCTGTAAACCGAGCTTTAAACTGTTTTACCAATTCTATTAACTGCTTAATAACAGGTGCCAGCTCACGCATATCATCAACATGACTGGTTAAATTACGGCTGAACCAATCTTTCTTCATACCTTCCCAGCGTTTTTTATAGCTCTCACGCAATGTTTTTACTCTATCTTTTTTTATCTCATCACAATCTGCTTTCTTGCTTGAAAGTCTTCCAAATACACTTCCGGCCAGATACGTTTGTAAATCATTCCAGGAATGAAGATGTGCAAGAGCTTCCTTCAGCATTAAAAAATCCGTATCAATGGTATCCGCATATTGATAAGGTCCATCCCTTTCCTTTGTTAACTCCAGCGCAAGAGTCATTTCCTGTTCGATCGCTTCAAATTGACTCTTTACTTCTCTTTTTATAATAGAAAGCCAATCCAGCTGCGATTCCTGCCAATCTTCAGGCACATTGTATGTCTCAGCCAGCTGATCAAGCCAGTGATCCGGCCATGGATTTTGCACAGCGAATGTATAAAGTTTAAGCACAAGATCCTCAACTTCCACATCACTTCGATCACTGGAAAATCGATCGACAACTGCGAAGAATCTTTCCTGAACTTCTCCCTCCTTTCCATACCATTCCTCAAATAAATCATCAATTACCTCTTGCTTGATCAGATCTGCTTCCATATCATTGGCAATTCGAAAAGCAGGATCGATATCCAGCAAATAGGCATATTGTTTTACCACATCAAGACAAAAGGAATGCAGTGTCGATATCGAGGCTCTCTGCAGTAATGATAGCTGTTTTTTCAAGTGCATGGAACCTGGATCTTCAGCCAATGCTTGTTCAAGTGCCAATCCTACCCGGTTCCGCATTTCTTGAGCTGCTGCGTTCGTAAATGTAACGACAAGCAATGAATCAATATCAATAGGATTCTCCTTGTTCAGCAGCTTTTGAATAATCCGCTCCACAAGTACAGCAGTTTTTCCTGAACCAGCTGCTGCAGCAACAAGCACATCACTGCCATCGGTATAAATTGCTTCTTCTTGTTCCCTCGTCCAATTAACCATTATGTTCCTCCTCTTTTCGGAGTCTCTCTAAAATATCATCATCTTTTAAATCGGTAAGCTTCCGGTAATTATTTTCTTCCAATATCGGATCAAATTGACATACAGAACGAAATGAACAGAATGTACAAGCAACATTTTGCTTATGCTGAAATGGGTTGAGATGCACCCCACCTGATGTCATATCAATTCCTGCCTGCATCATCAGCTGATGAATATGCTGCTGTAGACTTGTAAATGTTTCATTATCAGCGATTTTTGAATAACTGTAAAATCCACCGTTCTTTTTAACACCTGCAGGTACGATCTGGCTTGAACCTGATGCGAGTGATGTATCCATAAGCTTAACGATCTCTTCATCTGATAAAAGCAGCCCTTGCATTTTATACTTTTTAAAAATTTCCTGCTCGATAGCTTCATCCGTCATTTTTGTTTTTCCAGATATCATTGGATTATGCACATGGAAATAAAGGACGCCGGCTGGTGTTGCTTGCTTACCAAGCCAACGCTCAGAATGTGATATAACCACATCCAAATATGCGAGCATTTGCAGTGCCAATCCATAATAAACTTCGATCAAATTCAGCCCCTTAGCGCTTGACTTATAATCTATAATTCTCAAAAATAATGAATCTTCATTCAATGCTTTATCAACACGGTCAATTCGTCCACCCAACATCAATTCAAATCCATTTGGAAGCGGCATTGTTAAAGGTGGTAATGTTTGATTTATTCCAAAGCCTAGCTCCAGACCAACAGGTGAAAAACTGCTTTGTCTTGCCTGTTCACTTAATACAAACGCTGCTCGGGCAATGACTTCCTGAAGCTTCTTCTGAATATATTTATAACGATTTGAGCTATGCAATATTTGATGCTGTAGGATGGGAGCTAAATGAACAACAGCCTTCTCTGCATAGGCATCTGTGTCCTTTTTATTTAATTGTGCAAAATCTTTACCATCCACCTGAATCCACTCTGTAATTGTTTTTAGAGCTTCATGAAAGAGTTGTCCAATATCAGGTGCATCTAATTTAAAGGTTTTTCGTTCATCAAGCTCTAAGCTATATTTGGCAAAATGCTGATAGGTGCATCGATAATATGATTCTAGCCTGGAGACACTTGCTTTCACCTGTTTTGGATACAATTTTTCAACCGTTGCAGGTGACAGATCGGTCGGATTATTTTGATAATACAAGCTTTGCAGAATCGTATAGGTTGTACTATATTTTGGTTGATGTTTCATATACCAATTTAACACATGCCACCAGATAGGATTAATTGGATATCCTTTCCGGTTTCTTGCCAGCTGTGCCGTTAAAGCAGATCTTGTTTTCACAGGCGTCGTAATAAACCGATCTACCTCCACTAGTTCATCAGGATCCTGCAATAATAGATGATCGCTACAAACTGAAAACAAATCTTCTATTCTTTTTATTAGCTGGGATGGCATTTTCGCCTTTCCCTCTTCATCACTTAATGGATAACTTATCCAAAGACGATCTTTTGCCGCAGTAAAGGCGATATACATATAAAACCAATCATCCAGCAATTGTCGCCTGCTGCTTTCTGCTAACCTAAGACCATGTTCTGTAAGTATTTCTCTTTCCCGCTCATTAATCATACCTTCTGCAGGTGGCTTCATCGGCCAGACACCATCATTTACACCTAGTAAAAAAGAGCTCTTAATTCCGCTGATTCTTGACCGATCAATGGTACCAACAATAACGTGATCAATACTCGGAGGAACATGGGCAAATTTTAATGTTTCAAATCCAGCATCTAGGGTGGAACGAAATGTAGTTAATGTCATGCTCTCATCCCCAGCCATTTCCACTATTTCATCAAATAACTGGATTATCGCATTCCATACCTGTTCCTGCTCGCGGGCTTTTTCTATTTCTCCCAGCTTGTCAAACTGTTCTCGAGTTTGCTCCAGGCTTTTTGGTACACCTAAATTTTCCAGCAGCATATACGTGACTTCACATAATTCCTGAACTGTAGAAGCATTTCTCATTTGTTCATCAAAAGGCTGTAAAGCTCGTACAACCTGGTTTTTATACCTATTTATTCGCTTTTGTATTTCTCTCTCTGAATCCGTTTGAGTTTTCTTGTCAAAACCACGGAATCGCTGAAATTCCCATTCATATTCAGAAGTCCAACGCTCTCTTGAACGAACCCCATATTCAAGTACATAATTTTCCAATTCATCAATTGCATCATTGGTTAAGGGGAATTCACGATCAGACTCAGGAATAAACCCTGTTTTTAACACACGAAAAATAGCGTCATAACGCCAGTTCCCCTCTACAATATCTAAAACAGAACGAATAAACTCAATCAGTGAATGGTTAAGCATAGTTCTTTTTTCATCTATAAATACGGGGATTTCATAGTCACTAAAAATGGTATCAATGAGATCATGATAGGTTTCTGTTTCTCTTATAAAAACTGCAATATTATGAAATCGGTAATTTTCCTCCCGAACGAGCCGAATAATTTCCTGTGCTGCACCTTCTACTTCAGCGCGTGGATGGACAGCCTCTGCAATACTTATCGGTACCTCTCGTTCATAATTAGGAGCTGGCCTGACATCGAAGTTTTGTTCCAAATGTGTAAAATAAGATCTATCTTTAAATCTTCCATTTGCGGGATCTAAAACTACTGTTTCATCAATGGTGATTTGGTTTTCATGAGCGATTTGCTGCAGTATATGATAGGTCTCGCTTGTTTGATAGAAAAGATCCAGTTCAGAAACATCCCTATCCGGTTTATCTAGCGTTAAAGTAATTGTTACACATTTGCATTTTTTCATTAATGCCTCCACTACAATGAGCTCCTGTGGGGTGAACCGGTGGAATCCATCAAAGTAAATTTCAGCATCATTCAGTAAAGTGGATTGATGTATTTTAGCTGCAAGCAGCTGTAATTGATCTTCACTATCAATATATTTATCCTTTAATGCAAGCGTGAGTTTTTCATAAACATAAACCAAGTCGTCTAATTTTGCAGCCAAGGCTTCTTCTCCAGGTTCTTTATGTACATATTGGTTTATTTGATCTATTTGTAGTTGCAGGACTTCCGGTGTAATCTGATAGCGTTTAAACTCCGTAATCATCTTCTCCAGTTGATTTAAGAATCCCTGCTTCTCCATTGCTTTTTGAAAAACACGCCACTCCCCGTGTTTTTCTTCAATAATTTTTCGAAGCATCATTTGAACACCAACTGAACTGATGAATTGTCTTGTACTTCCACCTGTCTCTTGCAGTACACGCCACGCCAGACGCGAAAAACTAACTACCTGCGTGCGAATGCTTCCCCTTATATCTTTATCATTAAATAATGCGTATTCCTGTTGAAACGTCATTTGATCTGGAACAATGTAAAATATCGGTGAGCCTTGTGGACTATCTACTAGTTTTTCCTTTATTTCATCCAAAGATCTACCACTTTTCCCTGTTCCTGCTCTTCCCAATAAAAATCGGAGTCCCATTTTCAAACCTCCACTCCTGTTAGTATTGATGCAATTACTTCGAAATATTACTTTTTCCAGATTAGGAAACGTTTTGCCACTTATCTACTGAGAAAAATGCTAAAATGTCTTTCCAGAGGTCAGAGACCAGTAGTCAGATTTGAAGAAATCGGCGAAAAAGCCGATTTTCGTTGATAATTTCTTACTTCTTAAAAAATAAAGCTTTTATCCCTCTATTTTACCAGAGATAAAAGCTCTAATATAGTTATTTGCCAAGCATTACACTCGCCTTGGATAATGGCCAATATTTCATTCCTACTTTTCCTACTAGCTGATTCGTTGATATAAAACCAAAGGATCTGCTGTCAAGGCTGTCTGAGCGGTTATCGCCCATCACAAACAGCTTAGAGTCAGGCACGGTCTCCTTACCTGTTACTTCTGATAATGTGAAATTGTTTGTGTATGGTTCCATATTACTTGCTTGAATATATGGTTCAAGAAATTCTTCTTCTACATATTCTCCATTTATATATAGGTTATCATCTTTATATTCGATATCATCACCAGGTAGACCAATGACTCGCTTCACATAATCATCTTCCTCATTTGCATGGAATACGATAACATCAAAGCGATCCACATCCTCCAAATTATAAATAACTTTGTTTACCATCAACAAATTGCCATCGTATAATGTCGGCTGCATCGATTCACCATCCACTACATAACTTGCAAATAAAACGGAGCGAAAAATCAATGCCAAGGCTATCGCAAAAAAGATCACTGGAACAATTCTACGATAATTTATTTTCCTCATACTGAACCTTCCTTCAGAGTACTGTTCTACCTACAGCATACCCTGATTGGAGGTAATTTAATCCTCTTTGGCATCCTTTAGCTGTGATCGCTTCTCGATTCTTTTCTCCAAATATTTACCTACCATCCAAAATAACACAATACAAATACCTACCACAATAGTCTTTGTTGGATTTTTTGCGAATTCCAATATACTTGTTCCAATATACGCTATTGAAAATATCATAACTGATTTCCCTAAAAATACAGCAAGGATAAACTGCTGTTTACTAATTTTCGATAACCCTGCAACTACATTTATAACTGCAGATGGGGAAAACGGGAAACACATTAAGAGGAACAAGGGACCAAACCCATGCCTCTCCAGCCATGATGTTACTTTCTTCACTTGTTTATTATTGCGTATTGCTTTAAATATTCGTTTATTTCCCAGTCTACGAATAATAAGAAAAACAAGAATAGCTCCTAGGCTTGATCCCATCCAAGACAATAAAAACCCTTCTAATAATCCATATGCGGCTGCATTTGCAAAAACAAAGACAAACAATGGTAAAAAAGGTAGAAATGCTTCAATAAATGGTAACAGAATTCCTGGTAGGGGCCCTAAGCTTTCATAATCACTTAATAGCTGCATAATATATTCGTCTAGTCTGTCGTTTTCAAGCATGATTCTCCAATCAGATAACTTGATGCTAAATACATACATTTAATTAAAATCTCCTCATTCACAAATAGATCTTTATTAATAGTATCTCTATATTTATTTTAATGTAAACTATGAAATCTGCATAGTATTATTAACATTTTGCCACTTTCTTTTCATTTTCCAAGTTTATTTTAATTTTTTATGTTATTTTTTTTACTTTTATCATATAATATAATTATAGGGAACAAACGTTCTTTTTGTAAAGGAGGATTACACATGCGTTATCTTAGTGACGAAGAATTACAGATTGCTTCACGTTTTCTCTTTCTCTCCATGGCAATCATCGTGATAAATCAGGATATTCAATCCATCAAAACAGGGGCATTTAAAATTAAAGATCCATATATTAAGCTATTAGAAAAAATGACGGCTGAGGCTGTAAAGGAACGTAGAAACCTGCGAAATACAATGGAGAATAAGAAAATAAGCGTTGTTACATTAAATAAAAATGATTCTTTTTCATCCTATCTTTTCCTGTGCCAGGGGCGAGAAGAAAAGCGAAATTACTTCAATCCTGCCATTCGGAAAAAGGTTGAGACAATTCTGCAGGAACTTTTGAGAAAGGCTCTGCCACCACTTCAATCTTATTCTGCTGCAAAAATTTAATCCGATTATCAAGCAAGTAGCGGAATTGTGCTGTTCGTTGGATCTGATTCAGCACAGAGCCATAAGAAACATCAAGGATAACATTTTTGCCATTTTTGAAAACTACTTGTGTACAATGATTTGCGGCCCTATTCACTTTATCAATATGGGAATGAGCAATCCATGAGCATTTTGAATTCGTCGGTGAGGTGGTAGGAAAGAAATACATTCCACTGGTAGGATCGATGGAAATCGGGGCTTTATGTGTAATTCCACAAATATCCCTGGTTCCGTCCTGTCTGCCTTTTAGACTTGCACCAAAAAATTTACAGGCATAATCTATGATCTTACTCGGAGAACGATCGACAACGTATTCCTCCTCTTCTTCAAATATAAACGTAGTAAGCGTGCCTAATCTGTCTTGTTTGGCTACAACGGCCAATGTCATTGGGGTAATTTCATACGATGGGATATAATATTCACTTAACATTTTTTCATCTTCCTTTCAATGTTAAATGAAAAGAAAGTGGCTTATATTATAATCTATCAAATTTTCAGTAAAAAAGATAGATAAAAACAAAATTTTTCAAAAAAACTTTTTTTATTCTACATTTTCTGCGGTTTTATCCACTTTTTCAGCATTTGTGCGATTAATTTCCTCTGGATAGTGTTCTTCCATGATATGAAAATCTGGGTTTAATAAAGTAAATGTAGCCAGCTCTGGAATTTCATTATTATTTTTCATCACACGACAATCCTTTTTTTATTTAGATTGCCCCTAAGTGATGAAATTTATACGTTGCATGCAAAAAACACCTTGGAGCAAAATAGCTTCAAGGTGTTTTTTTAATCCAGGCTACTGCTTGTCCCAAGCGCTTTTCTACGCCCAACGGAGCCAAATCAAACAACTCAGCAGTTACGTCGTCTTTTACATCGAATTGAAACAAAACTTACGAAAAGAGGTTGTGCGAAAAGCACCTTTCATTCAATACCACAATTATTACAATAAGTGTGCTTCATTCACAATTTTTTCACGAAGACTTCTTCTAAGAATTTTTCCAGTTGTATTTTTTGGAAGTTCGTTTAAAAATTCAATTTTAGAAGGGATTTTATATTTTACTAATTGCTCTTTGCAATACTCTATCAAATCTTCTTCTGTTACCGTTACATCATCGACAACAACAAAGCTCATTACTGCTTCACCTGATTTAAAATCAGGAACTCCAACTACAGCTACTTCAGTTACGTTGGGATGTGAATATAAGACCTCTTCCACTTCTCTTGGATAAACATTATATCCACCGACGAGAATCAGATCCTTCTTACGGTCTACAATGTAAAAATACCCTTCATCATCCATCCTAGCCATATCACCCGTATAAAGCCATCCGTCCTTTAAGGCTACTGCTGTCTCTTCAGGCATTTTATAGTAACCCTGCATCACATTTGGTCCCTGAACAATCAATTCACCAACTTCACCTGTCTCAACTTCTATCCCAAACTCATCAACTACTTTATTTTCAACATTTATGATATTCCTCCCTATCGAACCCGGTTTTCTAGGGCGATCTAATGGATTAAAGCATGTCACAGGTGATGCTTCTGATAAACCATAGCCTTCTGAAATTTGTACTTCGAATGCTTTTTCAAATTCCTTTAATAAAGCAACAGGCATTGAAGCCCCACCAGAAATACATAAACGAATTCCGGCAAAGTCTTCCTTATTTTCTTGTGCGCTTTTCAATAAATAATTATACATTGTTGGCACACCAGCAAATACTGTACTATTATATTTCTTCGTAATTCGAAATACTTCCTGTGGGGAAAACTTCGGCATAATTAAAATCGTTCCCCCATTCATTAATGGTGCATTTAAAGCTACTGTTAAGCAAAACACGTGAAACATTGGCAATGCCGCTATTACACGGTCTTGCCCATTTATTGTTAAATAATCAGCAACATCCTTTGCGTTAGAGAATAAGTTTTTATGTGTTAACATGGCCCCCTTTGGTTTTCCAGTAGTTCCGGAAGTATATAAAATAATTGCTAGATCTTCATCCGTAAGCTCTGGAGCACTATAGTCCGTATTTCCTTCCTGAATTAAATGTGTAAACGATTTCAATTTAGCAGAAAGTAAATTTTGATCGAACTCTAGGTCAGCTCCTGACTCACAGATTATGTAATGATTAACTTCTGGCAGTTTATCCGCAATATCAGCAAACTTTTCAAGCAATACATCCATTGTAATTACAGCTTTAACATCTCCATCCTTTAAAATATATGTCATCTCATGTGTTGTATACAATGGATTAATCGGGATAACGACAAGTCCCAACCTTAGAGCACCATACAAGCCGATTATATAATATGGGCTATTTCCAACTACTAAAGCAATATGATCGCCTTTTTTATAGCCTAGCTTTTCCAATCTTGAAGCAAACCTTCTTACCGCTCCATCTAATTCCATATAACTCGTTTCTTTATCTTGAAAAATATAAGCAGTTTTTGTTGGATGTTTTTTAGCAGTAATTGATAATTGATCACTTAAATTCATAAACAGTCCCCCTTTAATTATGAATGAACAATCATTCATAATTATTGTAAAATTTATATTAATTATAGAATACAGATCATTAAAATTCAAGTCGAAGCGCTAACATTTTTTTTACGTGAGAACCTATAATACTTGTTGGTATCGGGGAACAAAACAACTATCACCCTCATCTAGCAGCTAATGAGACTTCTCTCACTTCCGTATTGTTTCAAATGAGCGCTAACGCTTTTATTATCAACCATAAAAATATTTTTCCAGAGGGGAGGCTTATTACTTCTCATGCAGCAATTCAATAAATACTTCTAATGCCTTCGTTTGAAATGGAGAATTCGTTATAAACGAAAATTGACGAGTGAACGGAAGGCCATTTATTTTAATTACTTTTAAATCACCATTCTTTAATTCCTTTTGGATTGTCCATTGCGATAATAAACTTATTCCAAGTCCAGCTTCCACCGCTTCTTTAATCAATTGTGTACTGCCAAAATTCATTCTTCGTTCAGGTTGAATACCAATGCGCTCAAACATCTTTTCAGTGGCCTCCCGAGTTCCCGACCCTTGCTCACGTACAATCCACATTTCCTGCTCAAGCGTACTTATTCTTATAAACCCAGCCTGACCTGATAATTTATAGGAAGGTGAGGCCACAATTACCATATAATCCTCTGCAAAAGCTTCCATTAATAATTGCTTATTTTTAAAATTACCTTCCACTATACCGATATCCAATTGGTGACTTGCAACCAAACTCGCAATTTTTTCGGTATTTCCGATGGTTATCGCTGGTTGAATGTTTGGGTAGATTTTCTGTAAACGAGCAATAATATGCGGCAATACATATTCGCCAAAAGTATAACTGGCACCTATATGCAGAGGCCCACTAGCTTTATTTGACAGGTCATCCACTAAATTCTGCATCTTTGTATACAGCCCGATAATTTCCTTTGCATGATGATAAACGATTTCCCCAGCTCTATTTAAGCGAACATACTTATTCGTTCGATCCAATAACTTTGTGCCAATATTTTCTTCAAATACACGAATATACTGGCTGACTGCAGGCTGTGTCATATGTAATTCCTCTGCTGCTCGTGAAAAATTTTGTCTTTCTGCTACGGTTATAAATACCAGTAAATGTTGATCCATTTCTTAACCCTACCAATCTTTAATTATAGTGCGTGTTCAAAAAGGAGGATAAAAAGGAACGAGAAGTTCGAGGCGCCGTAGCTTTGAGTAGCGGAACGTATGCAGTTAATACGTGAGCAACGGGCTTGCACAGGATGTGCTGACTTCTACGTTGCCCACAGGACGTGGGCGGTCTTAGTAGAAGATCCACTATCGCCAACGAAGAAATTCGAAGTGTCATTTTTACCGGACTTTTTGAACATCCTTTTATATCAATTTACTTATTATAAGTATTATAATTATTTATTTTAATTATAGCAAAGGTTCGATTACGCTAGATAGAGGGAGGTAAAACTTTTATGACTATTGAAAAACAAAAAAATCAAGCAAGACCACAGCAAAAAAATCCCTACTTAAACACAAAATGGGCTTGGATCGGCGGGATTGTATTTACTTTTTTAATTGCACTAGCAGGTTACTTATTAGCCCTAATACCTGGATTTGCCTATGTTGGTCAATTAGCCTGTGCTATTATTATCGCAGTTATTTATCGTCAGTTTTTTGGGTATCCGGAATTAATAAGGAGCGGCATTACATTTTCAGCAAAAAAATTACTTCGACTAGCAATCATATTATATGGTCTGAGATTAAATATTAATATAGTGCTTAGTGATGGGCTGGGATTACTTATTCGTGATGCGGGTGTTATCATTTTTACCATCTTTTTAATGGTTTGGCTTGCAAAAGTATTAAAAGCTGATACAACGATTTCTTTATTATTAGGTGTGGGTACTGGAGTATGCGGAGCTGCGGCTATAGCGGCTGTTGCTCCAATCATTAAATCAAAGGATGAAGACACAGCAATTAGTGTTGGCATAATTGCTTTGATGGGAACGATATTTTCAATAATTTATACGATAATCCGTCCCATTCTTCCGATATCAGATATAGATTATGGGATATGGTCAGGTATTAGTCTGCATGAGCTCGCCCATGTTGCACTTGCAGCTGCACCTGCTGGAGAAGATGCCCTGGCAATGGCCCTGCTTGCTAAACTGGGACGTGTATTCCTACTCATTCCATTATGCTTTATTCTAATTTATGTGATTAAACTTAAAAACAATGGATCAAGTAAACCTGGTACTAAGATTGCATTTCCCTGGTTTCTAATTGGGTTTATTATATTTAGTATTTTAGGTACATACGTTTTCGGAAATATAATCCCTGTGTCTGATGAGGTTATGAATGGGGTTTATACATTATCTACCTGGTTACTAACTGCTGCAATGGTAGGTCTAGGACTTAGTGTTAGCCTGAAGGATTTACGCACCAAAGCAATGAAACCGTTAATTGCCATGGTAATTACATCCATCGTCCTCTCTATTTTAGCTTATTTTATTGTATAACATATAAGAAGAGGCTCCCTCTTTAGAGTTAGCCTCTTCCATCCATTTATTAAATCTTAATAAATCAAATTAATAAAGTCCTCTTTGGAGATCTTTCCTAAGTAGTGAGGAACATCTATATCTGCAAGAGCTTCTTCAATAGCTTTACGCTCATGGCGAACTCCTGTTAACTTATTCTCAATAACCTGAACACTACCGATCCCAAAGAAATCACCGTAAATTTTACAGTTTTCAATGATCCCTTTTTTAACATCCAACCGAACATCCACGAGACCATATGGGAATTTATGGGACTCCTGAATATTGAATGCTGGTGATTTTCCATAGTTCCAATCCCATTGCTGATAACGCTCTTCAGAAATTTTATGGATTTCCTCCCAGTCTTGATCGGTTAATTCATAGCGCGGGACATCCTTCACATCTTCTACATCAAAGACATGACGTAAAATAAGTTCCTTAAATTCATCCATTGTAATTTTCTCTTCCAAAAATTCGGATATGTTGGCAACACGACTGCGAATGGATTTTATTCCTTTAGATTCGATTTTTTCCTTTCTAACCTTTAAGGCGGATACAACATTTTCTATTTCGGAATCCAGCATTAATGTTCCATGGCTGAACATACGGCCTTTTGTTGAAAACATCGCATTACCGGATATTTTCCGTCCTTTTACAGCAAGGTCATTTCTCCCCTGCATCTCTGCCGGTACCCCTAACTTATTTAATGCTTGTACCATTGGTTCAGTAAATTTAGCAAAGTTTTGGAAGCTATTTCCATCATCTTTTGTAATGAAGCTGAAATTTAAATTCTGTTCATCATGATAAACTGCTCCACCACCTGACAGGCGACGAACGACCTTTATTCCATTTTCATCAACGTATTCTGTATTTATTTCTTCAATCGTATTTTGATTTCTGCCAATAATAATCGATGGTTTATTGACATAAAATAATAAATATGTATCTTTTTCACCGAAATTTTCTAAAATATATTCCTCTATAGCTAGGTTAATACGCGGATCTGTAATTCCTTGATTATCGATAAATTTCATCAAAAAACTCCTCTCTCTTAAAATCCTATAATATATAGTTTACTTTAAAAATCCTAAGCAATCAAAAAATATACTCTATTTCCCTTCCCAAATTAGTCCCTC
Organism: Oceanobacillus sp. NCCP-135; assembly: GCF_059698015.1. Taxonomy (NCBI): domain Bacteria; kingdom Bacillati; phylum Bacillota; class Bacilli; order Caryophanales; family Bacillaceae; genus Oceanobacillus; species Oceanobacillus sp. NCCP-135. The sequence goes on from NZ_BAAKSZ010000005.1 coordinate 52,221, forward strand.
TTTTGCCAGTTGAACTGTCCCATTATAATATTGCTTTACCTCTTTAACTAGTTGTGTAATTTCCCCATATTGTGGCAGATGACTTAATATTAATTCTTTCACTTTCGCTCTTTGGGCAATTGTTGCACCTTCTTTGCTCGTCATATGCCCTGCTGCGGATCCATCCTGGTTCGCATAAAAATTGCAATCCGTTATTAATAAATCAGCCTGTTTAGCGAAATCTATCCATGCTTCCTGATAGCTTGTATCCGCAGTATATACCAGTACATTTTCACCATCCGTAATCCGCATGCCAAAGCACGGAACCGGATGCTTTGTCTTTAGAAACGTAATCGAAAAAGGACCAATTTCCAAGCTTTTAGTTGGATCATAGGCGATTCCTGTTGTGAATTTATGTGTTAATGATTTGAATCCGAATAGATCCTCACGATTCCCATAAATTGGCAAATTTTTATCTATACCATTGACATAATATTGAACAAGTTTGGCATATTGCAGTACCCCGATATCCGCTACATGGTCATGGTGATAATGAGATAAAATTACCGCATCAAGTTCAGAAACAAATTTATAATTTTGCAATTTAGATAATGCGCCACTTCCCACATCCATTAATAAAGAAAAGTCGTCTTTTTCAATTAAATAAGCAGATGTCGCACTATTAGGGGCAGGATACCCTCCCCAACAACCAATGACTGTTATTTTCAAAAAAATCACCCTTTTTTTAAATTTGTTGTAACACACCATTGACAAACATCATACTGTTATACTACAATGTATTTAAATCATTTACAAGGAGGAATCACCTTGATTAACGTCATTGAGTTTTTTAGAAATCTACCAAAGAAAAAATGCAGTCAATGTGGCCATGATATGTATGAGAAAGCTGATTGCTACGGTAATTTATGTGACGAATGTGATCATCCAGCAAGATAACGTCAGAAGCACCAGAAATACCGGGTCGAATTTTCCTAGCTATTTCTACTGTACTACAACACTATACTACAATCTACTCACAGCTATTATATGTAGCTGTGTTTTTTTGTATATTCAAATGGAAATCTGAAAAATCGTATCATTCTATTTGTGTTTATATTATAATTAATCAGAGTATCGAAATAGTTTTGAAGGGAGCTTTAATAATGACAACTACTGCATCAAAAAGGTGGAATCGTTCTGATGTACCTATGGAACAAACATGGGATTTAAGTGCTTTATTTACATCTCAAGCTGCTTTTGAGAAAGAATTAGCTGCAATTCAAACAGATGTAAATGAGGTAACAACGTATAAAGGTACTTTAGGTACAAGTGCTGAAAATCTATTAAATTGTTTTTCAACATTGGAAAACTATAAACAAAGAGTTATCTGTGTAGCTACTTATGCTAATTTACGTTCAAGTGCTGACGGTATCGATCCTAACAATCAACGGGACTCGGCAAAGATATCCTCGGCATTAGCTGGAATCGGTGCAAAGCTATCTTTTATCGAATCAGAGTTATTAACACTTTCCGAAGAGACAATCGGCCAATTTTTAAAAGCAGAACCAAAGTTAAAAAACTATCAAAAAATGCTTGAAGATACACTGGAGAAAAAACCTTATACATTAGCACCAGAGATAGAGGAAACGCTAACCGCACTTAGTGAGGTACATGAGGCACCATATATGATTTATCAACGCAGCAAGTCTGCAGATATGGAATTTGATTCAATCTTGGATGAAGATGGCACTGAACTACCTATGTCAGCAGCATTATATGAAGATCGATATGAGCTTTCCTCAGATACCAAAACTCGTCGTAATGCCTATGATTCTTTTATTAAAACATTGAATCAGTATAAAAATACGTACGCTGCAACCTATGCAACAGAAGTCACAAAACAGGTGACAATGGCGAACTTGCGCTCCTATGACTCTGTTACAGATATGCTGCTTAAGTCCCAACAAGTAACTAAAGAGATGTATCACAATCAGTTAGATGTGATTCAGGAAGAATTAGCACCACATATGCAACGATATGCAAAGCTTAAGAAAGAAAAACTAGGTCTTGATCAGCTTCATTACAGTGATTTAAAAGCGCCACTTGACCCTGAATTTAATCCGAGCACAACCTATGAAGAAGCAAAGTCTACTATTCTAGAAGCATTGGAAGTGATGGGTCCGGAATATAGTGAAATCATGAAAAAAGGCTTGAATAATCGTTGGGTGGATTTTGCAGACAATACAGGGAAAGCTACCGGAGCCTTCTGTTCAAGTCCATATGGCGTTCATCCTTACATCTTAGTAACCTGGACGGATACCATGCGAGGAGCATTTGTATTGGCACATGAATTAGGTCATGCAGGACATTTTTATCTTGCCGGGAAGAATCAATCCCTTGTAAATACTCGTCCTTCCACCTATTTCATTGAAGCACCATCAACCATAAATGAACTGCTGTTAGCAAATCATTTGCTTGAAAAAACGGATGACAAACGGATGAAACGCTGGGTTATTACACAGCTACTTGGAACCTACTATCATAACTTTGTAACACATTTATTGGAAGGAGAGTTCCAACGTCGTGTCTATGCACTTGCGGAAGAAGGAACACCACTGACAGCGAATGTATTATCAGCACAAAAAAGAGAAGCATTGGAGAATTTCTGGGGCAGTGCAGTAGCATTTGATGAAGGTGCAGGTTTAACATGGATGCGTCAGCCGCATTATTATATGGGCCTATATCCATATACGTATTCCGCTGGCTTAACTGTATCCACCGCCGTTGCACAAAAAATTCAAACGGAAGGAAAACCCGCTGTTGAGCGTTGGCTTGATGTACTTAGAGCCGGTGGCAGTAAGAAACCACTTGATCTCATCAAACAAGCCGGTGTGGATATGTCAAAGACAGATGCCATTAAAGAAGCAGTAGCATATGCAGGATCACTTGTTGATGAATTGGAGAAGAGTTACGAATAGATGGAGAAATTAAGATGACCGCTCCCTGAGCCGGTCATCTTTTTCTCTATTACATATGTGAACTTCAGCCATTTAGTTGTGAACTTCTGACCACTTCACTGTGAACTTCTAATCATTCCATTGTGAACTTCTGCCTTCTCACTGTGAACTTCAGCCTCTCCCCGAAAACACCGCACAAAAAAACCGGTCCCAAGCAAACAATCCAGCCTAGAACCAGCATTTAATCTAACCTCTTAAAAACCCCAACACATCACCAACAGCTTTCTCCCCTTGCTCAATACAATCCGGCACGCCAATACCTTCATAAGAGCTTCCTGTTAAAAACACACCAGGTAATTGTTCACTTGCCTCATGACGAACTTTTGCAATCCGTTCTTTATGTCCAACCGTATATTGCGGCATTGCATTTTTCCAGCGGGTAATCACACTGAACTCGGGCTCTGCAGTGATATTCATTGTCTTGTTTAAATCCTTTAATACAATCTCCTTAATTTCTTCATCACTAAGATCAACGACGGATTGATCGCTTGGTCTGCCAACATAACAGCGAATAAGTGCTTTTCCATCCGGTGTAGTTGTTGGCCATTTCTTATGTGTCCAGGTACATGCTGTTATTCGGTAATCACTGTTTCGGGACACAACAAACCCTGTTCCATCTATATCTTTTTTGATTGAGGATTTTTCAAAAGCCATCGCAACATTTGCTACAGATGTTGCCGGTATATCATTGAACGTTTTAAAGAAATCATATTGACTAAATATTTTCGGTAAACTGTAATGTGGGGCAGTCATGATAATCGCATCAGCTTTAGCTACTTCTCCATTACTTAACAGAAGATGATAGCCATAATCCTTTTTCTCTACATGATCAACAGCGGCATTTAATTCAACTGTCCCTTCATCAAGCTCCTGCTCAATTTTATCAACTAGGCTTCCCAAACCGTCTTTAAATGAAAAGAACATTCCAGGCTTTTTCTCAGTGGATTTTTTACGCTTGGGCATTGTCTTTTGCAGGCCATTTACCAGACTGCGGTGTTCTTGCTCGAGCTGATAAAAATTAGGGAATGTTGCCATCAGGCTCATATCATCAATATCTCCTGCATAAATTCCAGACAGTAGTGGCTCTATCAAATTTTCTACCAGTTCATTTCCGAAACGATGGCGGAAAAACCCTCCAAGCGATTGGTCACTTACTTCCTTTCCTTTTGGCAACACGAAATCAAATCCTGCACGCAGCTTTCCTCTCAGGGAAAAAATCCTTGAAAACAAAAATGGTCTTACTTGTGTCGGGATTCCCATGAAAGCACCACTAGGCATTTTATGTAATTTATTGTTAACTAAAATATAGGACTGACCTGTTCCATTTCGAACAAGCTCATCACTTAGACCTAGTTCTTCAGCAAGCTTAATTGCAGGTTGCTTTCGTGCTAAAAACGAATCCGGTCCCTGTTCAATGGTAAAACCATCCCGCTTTATTGTTTTGATTTTTCCACCTAAGCGATCACTAGCTTCCACTAATTTTACTTCATAGGATAAATGGTTCGCTTGGATTTCCTTTTGTAAATTGTAAGCAGCAGATAACCCAGTTATCCCGCCGCCAACAATAACAATTTTTTTACTCTCGCTCATTGCACTTCACGCTTTACTTTTTTTAAAACAACCTCAGCCAATGTATTAATAAATTGGGCATTAACATTAGGCATTTGGGGACGATAATAATTTGCTCCCAGCTCATCACAAACAACCTTACACTCATAATCATTGTCATATAGAACCTCTAAGTGATCCGCAATAAATCCAACAGGTGCATATACGAAAGACCGGTATCCCTTTTGTTCATATAAATCTCGTGTCAAATCCTGAACATCAGGTCCTAGCCATGGATCAGGGGTATTCCCTTCACTTTGCCAGCCAATTTCATAGTTTTTAATTCCTGCCTCTTCCGAAATCAGCTTAGCTGTTTCCTTCAATTGATCCGGATATGGGTCGCCATTTTGTAAAATCTTCTCTGGCAAACTGTGAGCTGATACAATCAATACCGCTTTTTCACGTTCTTCTGGTGTCATTTCAAAGAAAACAGCACCGATTTTGTCTGCCCAGTAAGTTATAAAACCTGGAGCATCATACCAGCTTTCAACAGAGTCAATTTTAATACCATACTTGTTAGCTTCATCATTTGCTCGCTCATTATAGGATTTCACACTGAATGTGGAATAATGTGGGGCCAGCACAAGAGACACAGCTTCTTCGATACCATCCTTAGCCATTTCTTCCACCGCATCTTCAATAAATGGCTCAATATGCTTCAAGCCAATATATGCTTTAAATTCAATTTCATCCTGCGCAGCATTTAAATTGGCTTCGATTGCATATGCCTGTTGCTCTGTAATCTTTGCTAATGGTGAAATACCACCAATCGCTTTATAACGATCTTTTAAATCCTGAAGAGCATCTTCCGCAGGCTTTCTCCCATGACGAATATGTGTGTAATAGCGTTCGATATCTTCTTCCTTATATGGAGTACCATACGCCATTACAAGTAATCCCATTTTTCTTTTTCCCATGTTAAGCACCTCTTTTAAAAATTGACTCTTGTAAGTAAAAATTGTTATTTTCTAGGATTGCCGCGTTAGTAATAAGCTCCAATTCCACTTAAATCAAATCTTTTTGGTGGAACGAGTAACCACCGTTCCACACTCGAAGAAAGTAGCCTCAATAATTAACGCTTTGAATAGGAATGAATAAATTCTGTCAGTTTTTTCAATGTTGCCGGCTTAATATCTGGTGTAACACCATGACCTAAGTTAAATACATGCTTTCCCTGCTCGATTCCTTCATCCAAAATACCTTTTGTCCGTTTTTCTATTATATCCCAGTGGATAAGTAGGATGGTCGGATCTAGGTTACCTTGGAGTACTTTGGTTACCCCCATTTGCCTTGCCTCCGTAATAGATGTACGCCAATCAAGACCGATAACATCAACAGGAAGATCATTCCACTCCAGCAGCAAATGTCTTGCACCTACTCCGAAATAGATCAATGGCACATGATGCTGTTTTAACTCTGCAAAAATTCTTGTCATAATCGGTTTTATAAATACACGATAATCTGGAGCATTTAATGCCCCCACCCATGAATCAAAAATTTGAATCGCCTTTGCGCCTGCCTCAATTTGTGCTTCCACATAAGCTATAACCATATCTGCAAGTTTTTCCATCAGCAAAAACCATGCCTCAGAATCACGATACATAAATGCTTTTGTTTTACTGTAATTTTTCGATGGTCCACCTTCAATCATGTAACTCGCCAATGTAAAGGGGGCTCCACTGAATCCTATCAAAGGAACCTCAAGCTGTTCTTCTGTTAAAAGTCGAATCGTGTCCAGCACATACGGGACATCGGCTTCTGGATTAATCATTCCAAGTTTCTCCACGTCCTGGATAGTTTGGAGAGGGTTATGGATAACCGGTCCGATCCCTGATTTTATTTCCACATCTACTCCAAGTGCAGGTAATGGTGACATAATATCTTTATAAAGAATTGCCGCATCTACACCATAATGTTCCACAGGTAGACGTGTAACATATGCACATAATTCAGGCTGATGTGTAATTTCAAATAATGAATACTTTTTCTTTAATTCACGATACTCTTCCTGTGATCTGCCGGCTTGTCTCATAAACCAGGCAGGAGTATAATTCGTTTCTTCACCATTATACGCTCTAATAATGGTATCATTTATTTTCTTTGACATATAATTCACCCTTTATACTTATATGTACTTCTACTTTCATTTTTAGGAGAAGGATATAACCAGACTTTTGAACATTCCTTCATAACTATATCGATTTATGACTTCACTGTATAGCAATGCAACATGATTGTCATTAATTTGTCTAAATTACCATGACAGTTCGACTGAATTCGATCTTTTCCCTTCAATGCGACTTAGGGGGTCATATGGAACTACATAATATCGATTTGACCTAAATAAAGCATTATCTATCATGAATTCTGTTTTCCCTTCCACTTCCCCTACTCGCTCATCGATCCCGTCCTCTTCACGATAAATATGATAAATTATCCGATTATCATCAGATCCATTCCAAGAAAGTTTTCCTTTAACAAGCGAAATGCCACCAAAGGAATAATTCGCTTTCAAATCTGATATTTCCGGTAAAACAATCGGCTTCGGAAGTGACGCTACATTATCTGGTTTGGCAAAGCTCTCGGCAAGTGGCTTTTGTCTATCCATTGCCGTTAAAATAGCTTTCGTGAGCCTTGTTGGATATTCACTGCCTGCTGTTAAAAAATGATTCTTATCTGAAATATCATAGCCCATCCATAATGCGGTAACATATTGCGGTGTATAGCCTACAAACCAGGCATCCTTCGTTTGTCCCTCTGCATACGGATGCTCCGTTGATCCAGTTTTTCCAGCCAGAGCTTTTGGGTAGTCACCGGGGGAAGCTGTTCCACTTTCTACAGTATCCATTAAAATTTCGGTCATATTCCAGGCTACTTGTGAACTAAATACCTCCGTTGTCTCAGTACCGAAGTCAAAAATCAATTCACCACTTCGGTCATACAATCGATCAATTGCAGATGATTCAATAAACTCTCCTGAGTGTGCAAATGATCGAAAACTTTCCATCATTTGCAGTGGTGTCAAACCATTCGTTAAACCGCCTAATGCAAGAGCTAACCCATCATCATTATCAAGATTGATATTCATTTTACTCAGATAATCCTTTGCATAGTTTATCCCAATTTGATCAAGTAACCATACCGCAGGAGCATTTTTTGAATTTTTTATTGCATCATATATGGAAACTGAACCATCGTATTTATTATTAACATTTGCAACAGCATACCCATCCATTTTCTGATCTGGAATTAGCGAATAGGGCGTATAATTGTCATCCTGCATCATAGCCGGTCCATAAACTGCTATCGGTTTCATTGTCGAACCAGGCTGACGGTTGACTGTTACTCGATTTAGATTTCCCAATCGATACTTTCTTCCCCCAATTACAGAAACAATTTTCCCTGATTCCTGTTCCATCATAACAAAAGCGCCTTCAACACCTTCTGTAATACCAGGGAAATATGCATCTTTCTGAAATTGTTCATAGGCGATCTCTTGAGCATTCTTATCCATATTCACAACGATTTTATAGCCACCACGCTTTAATTCATTAATCGATAATTGATACTTATCAGCTGCTTCCTTCATCACTAAATCGATATAACTGTCCATCCATGAAGTTGGCTCACGTTCTTTTATATTTAATCCCAATGTCTTCCCTTGCTCCTGAAGCCTTTTTTCTGTTGTAAGCATGCCTGCATTTTCCATTGACCTAAGTACCGTATTTCTTCGGTTTAATGCTTTTTCAGGATAATTAATTGGTGAATAACCATTCGGTGCCTTAGCCAAACCTGCAAGCATGGCTCCTTCAGAAATTGATAACTCCCCAACTGGCTTGGAGAAAAAATAATTCGAAGCTGTGTCAATTCCATAAACTCCATGTCCGAAATAAATTTCATTTACGTATAATTCCAGTATTCTATCCTTAGAAAACTTTCTTTCCATATATATAGCTGCCATTGCTTCTTTTGCCTTGCGTGTCCATGTTTTATCATTATATAAAAAGAGATTCTTTGCTAATTGCTGTGTTATTGTACTCGCACCTTCCACTTTACTCATAGCAATAATATTACGGTAGGCAGCACGAGCAACAGATTTGAAATCAATTCCTGCATGCTCATAAAATCGTACATCCTCTACAGAAATAAATGCGTTTCTCACGTGTGTTGGTACTTGTTCAATCTCAACAAACGACCGGTTTTCATGATACAATTTACCGATCACTTCCCCATCACTTGTTTCAATTGTAGTTGTAACATCCAAAATTAGTTTTTCTTCATCTACAACCAGTTTTCCCCCAAATAAAATACCAGCATAACCAATTAGTCCAAAAATAACAGTAAATCCAATAATAAAAAAAAGTATTTTTATTCGCTTGGATAGGGGGGTTTTCTGATTTGTACCTTCTTTATTTTTTTTACCCATTTGTTCACCTCTACACATTACCACTTACATTATACGACAGAATTCTACATTCTAAAAGGATGAATACTTGTTGTTAAGTAATAATGATTTTTAATAACGTACTCGTTGACTATTCGTGCTAGAATTAGGGTAATATGAAATTAAGAAGCAGAAAGGGGAGTAAATGATGAAAGCATACATGACAAATGGAACAACGGATTTCCTGGAGAAACTAGAGGAAAAACATAAAAATATAATTTTTCATTTAATGACAAGCAATACAGGAGCACTGGCCTACTATGAAAATGAAGGTAAAAATGTTTTTTCATCAGGGAGAGCCTATGAGATTATCATACGAAAGGGCATGATTCAAGAAGATGGATATGTTGTTATGAATAATATTCCCGTCACAGAGGATAGCAGCGTTTCATTTGAAGACCGCTTTAAACAAAGACAGAACGAAATGGATATGATGCCAGGATTTCAGGCATTCCGCTTATTAAAACCTGTTAAAGGTAACACCTATGTTGTTTTTACTCAATGGGCATCGGTTCAGGATTTTGAAAACTGGAAAAACTCGGATCAATTTAAAAAGGCGCATCAGAATCAGGCAACAAAACCCCCTGCATACGCTGCAGATAAACCATTTATAACAGAATACCACATGCTAAAGAAAGATGATTAACAAACAAAAGCTAACCAGTTTTCTCTTGGATTGGTTAGCTTTTGCTTTTAATTCAAAATATACTCATCAAAAAACGCCTGGAACTCCTCTTCACTGCGTTGACCTACTATCCGTGCAACTTCCTCGCCATCTTCAAAATGTACTAATGTCGGAGTAGATTCAATGGCATAGGCATTTCCTTCATTACTAAACTCCAATAAATTAAACTTTTTCATATCAATCCCATTATCCTCAGCTAAAGGCACAAGATAAGGGGTAGTCTGTTGACAATAGACACATATTGGACTATAGAAATAAACAGTTTTATCTTCCCCGCTATCAAGGGATTCAGCTAATTCATCAGGCATTATTTGATTGCCATAATCCGGGTTATCTAATTGATCAATTGTAGCCTGATCCAGATCTTTCGTTCCATAAGGATTATCATTATCTTCTAAGGCTTTATTCTTTTGATAGTTCGTAATAAAAAATAAAGCTGCAAAAAGCACGACAATTACACCAATAAAAATGAACATCTTCTTTTTCATCCATTATTTCCTCCTTGCTTGTTTAAGTAGCATCAGATGTAGAACAAAGATAATTAAAAATGCAGTCCCAGCCAAAAATGGAATGGTAATAAAGCCAAAATAATTCACATATTGAAAATTGCATGGTACCAATCCACAGGAGCCTCCCGCTTCCTGCAAGGCTGGTAGCTTCTGAACCAGATAGTGATATGTAGAAACAATCATACCGATACCACTTAAAATCAGTCCCGGTAATGCAATCGAAATTTCCTTTTTAATTGCTGCTATACCATAAATAATTACCAGTGGGTACATTAAAATGCGCTGATACCAACATAGCTCACACGGTACATAGCCCATTACCTCTGAATAAAACAAACTGCCTGCCAAAGCAATAAAGCTCTGAGCCCAAATTAACATTAACAGATTTTCTGCCTTTTTGGTTAACTTTCCCATATAAGCATCCTTTCTTATTAAATACTATTGTATTATATAAATTTACATAATTTAATACAATAGTAATGCTTACAAAAAGTAAGTTTGGTGTGACAATATCATGAATTTTTTAGTGCACCCCTACTTCATTAACTTATTTCGATGTACATAGACAGCTGCCTGGGTGCGGTCGTTTACTTCTAATTTTGATAAGATATTACTCACATGTGTTTTAACCGTTTTAATCCCGATATAAAGTTTTTCACTGATTTCCTGGTTTGTCATCCCATTCCCGATACACAGCAATACTTCAAGTTCCCGTTCCGTCAGCTCTTCATGGAGCTTTTTTACTTCTGTACGAAAGCTGGACATCATTTTACCAGCTACTTTCGGTTCAATAACATTTTCCCCTTTTGCCGCTTTCTTAATCGCATCTACAATTTCATCAGCAGAAGATGTTTTCAAAATATAACTGAACGCACCCGCTTCAATCGCAGGAAAAACCTGTTCATCATCATAGAAGCTCGTCAGAATAATAATTTTACAGGCAGGGTACTTTTCCATTACCTGCTTAGTTGCCTCCATACCCGTTCCATTCTCCATCATTAAATCCATTAATACAACATCCGGTTTTTCTTTAATAATCAATTCTGCCCCATCGTTTCCATTGGACGCTTGACCAATGACATCAATTTCTTCATCTGTCAGCAAATATGCGATAATACCTTTTCTTACCACTTCATGATCATCCACCACAATAACACGTATCATTAGACTTCCTCCCCTTGTCTATCACCAGTGTTCAGCACATGCGTCGCTAAACGGACGCACTCCCGCATTTCTTAGCATGGTATACGAATATCAATATATGTACCTTCATCTTTATTCGATCGAAGTGTAAAGGTTCCCCCAAGTTCTTCACTTCGCTCCCGCATTGTCTTTAAGCCGTAAGATGTTTTTTTGTCCGTACTTTTCGTTATATCAAAGCCTTTTCCATCATCACGGATATGAATGAACAATTCCTTGGAACGTTGAAAAATATTTAAGTTTACTTCCTGAGCATTTGCATGGCGCAGAATATTTGACAGGGACTCCTGAACAATCCGAAAAACATGCTCCTCTGTTGTTTCTGACAGATCCAGTTCCTCGTCCATCTCAACCTTAAAGCTCAGCTGACTTTTCTGCCTTAATTCATTAACCAGATTATCAATTCCTTTTGTAAGTGGTTCACCCGATAAATGTACCGGCCGTAAATGCAATAATAATGCCCGCATTTCGGTTTGTGCCTGCAGTGCGGAAGCTGCTACCTCCTCCATCTGTGTTTTGGCAATCTGCGGATTCTTCTCCAGCTGTTTTAGCGCAGCTTCAGACATCATGGTTAATGCGAAAAGCTGCTGGCTTACTGCATCATGCAAATCACGTGCAAGCCGCTGGCGTTCTTCAATAACAGCAGATTTATGGGCAGATTTCGCAAACTCTGCTTTCTCATCTGCCATTCGCTGCAGGGATTTTACCTGATCAAGCAGTTTTTTGCCTAACTCATTTAACTCATTGCCGATTCTTGTGATTTCATCATCTTCTTCAAAATAAATACTAGAGCTGTAATTTCCATTGGCAAATTGTGTAATCAGAACAGAGATGGAATCAAGCCGTGATTTCAGATTCCCACTTGAAGTAAAACCTGTATATAAGGAGATAATAAGACCCATAAATATATACAATGCAATGAATAAGAAAATACCTGAAGCAGTAAGCCAATCTGGTTCTACCAAAACATAAACAGACAGCAATATCGCCAGTAGTGTCACCATTGTTGTAAACAATCCGGAAAGATGAGAATGAATAAACATGTAGCGGATGCTTGAAAATCTTTTTTTCATATCTATCCCCTCCTCCTAGACCATGTCCACACGAATAGATCCGGCTTTTAATTTAATAATAAAGTCCAATTTCCGGACAGCTTTTTGATAGTTTTCTGTTTCAAAGGAAAGTGATCTGTTAATTCCATCCGACTCTTGACCGAGAATATTAATATCACCTGCTTTTACTTTTGCATCAATGCGAAATTCCACATTCTCCGGCATCAGTATATGAACATCCCCCGCGAGAGCGCCTACCCGGATCGGTATTTCCTTTTCCGGGATAAAGGCTTTAGAAAAATCAAAGTAAAAGTCACCAGCCAACGTATTCAGATTCATCTTTTCTACTTTCCAATTCGGCTGATTAAATTCCTGACTTCCAACGGCGAAATTTCCTTTATCATAATATTTCCCTGTATAGTTATTTTTCCCTCTATGAATGATTAGTGTTTTCCCACCACCACGTATTAATAGAAAGCCAATATAAATAATTAATAGTGGCCATAATTTCAGTACATCTAAAAAATAAAATCTAATCATTTCAAAACGATCCAGCAGCAGCAATGTTCCAAATAATAGAAAGAAGGATCCCCAGAACCAGCCACTTCTTTTTTGTCTAAGAAAATCAATCAACCATTTGAGGCCAATAACAACGAAAAAGATGGGATACATATAATGCCATAATGTATTAAGATTAAAATCTACCATTCCGAGATTGGAAAATACCAGCATTACACCGAACCCTATTAAAAAGATGGCCAAAAAATAACGGAGTATACGATTCAACTTTTTCACCCTTTCCTATTTAAACATGAGAATCTTTTTATTTTTTAAATTATATAAAGCGATTATTGTAATAATGCTTCCACTTACAATGATAATCGTCTGCATTTGTATTCCTGCCGCAATCAGCAGAGACGTAGCAACAAAAGATACTGGAACAAGCCCAGTGGAAAAAGTCATGAGAAAGCTCATCATCCGCCCGAGCATTTTCTTCTCTGTCGTTCTCTGAAGCATTGTAATTAAAGGGATATTTACAAGCTGTGTGGCAAATGCCATCAATCCAACCAGTCCTGCCGTCAGATATAAATGAGTGATAAATCCAACTGTTGTATAAAGAACCCCTAATCCAATCAATCCTCCTATCATTGCAATGCCTGGTTTCTTTAATGTAAAGGATGCCAAGACAATTGCGCCAAGCAGTGCACCAACCCCCATTGCTGTCTGCACAGTTGCCAGACTGAGAGCGTCACCATGGAAGACATCCTTCACTAAAATTGGCATTCCAATCGCTAACGGCCCAGAGAAGAAAAAATTTAAAAAGAAAGCCATAATAACTACTGAAATAACCAGTTCATTTTTTCTTGCGTAATGGAAGCCTTCTTTTAAATCAGTCCAAGCTGATTCTTTATCTGTAACAGTTTCTTCTTTTTTGATACGAATAAACAAGACAGTAATTGACGCAATGAGCAGCATGATAAATGCTACAGTAAATACTCCTGCAAATCCAAGTACGGCAATCAATGTTCCACCAAGTGCTGGTCCTACTATCGGACTGATCTGACTGGTCATCTGAATGAAAGAATTGCCACGCTGCAGCTGATCTTCCTGCAGAATCATTGGCGTTAATGAGTTGATTACCGGATAACTGAATGCATCCGAAGTTCCAAACAGTGCTGCAAGTATAATTAAATGCCATACTGTAATCAAATCATTGACCAAAAAGAACAATAATGCCAAAATCAAACAAGCACGTGTCAAATCAGATAAAAATAAAATAGTACGCTTATTAAAACGATCAGCAACGATTCCCCCGACTGTAAGCAGCAATAACCTAGGAATAGATGCTGCAAAAAATAACATACCGAAGTAAAAACGATTGTCACTCAATGACAGCATCAGCCATTCAGCTCCTATAAGATAAACAAAATAACCTGGTGATGAAAATAAAGCTCCAATAAATAATAATAGAAAATTGCGATTTTTAAAGACAGGTATTTTTACCTGTGATTGATTATTTGCCGCTATATCCATTTAAACTGCCCCTCTCCCGAATACTTGCATTTAGTTTACTATTCATTCAAAAGCGGGGTAACCATCTTCAGATTGTTTTTGCCTCCAACTTAAGACTGAGTTCTTCGATTCTGCAGCCATTCATAGAGATAAATCAAGCCTATCAGACAAAGAAAACCGATAATAAATCCTGCGACTACATCTGTCAAATAGTGTACATTGATAACATAACGACTTATTCCAATTGAAAAAATCAGGAGTGCCAGAAAAAATTGCACCAAAAATCTCGCCTTGGCTGACGTTAGCTTTTTAGCGATAAAATAAGCTAATAAGCCATAACAAACCATGGATATCATCGCATGCCCGGAAGGAAAGCTGTACCCTTCTGCATTTGCAGATACCAAAATACTTGGCCGCTCTCTATTCACTAGTGCCTTGATCAGCTTATTAAGCATATGGCTCCCAAGTGTTCCCCCGGCAAAGATTAAAGCAGGAAGCCAGCTTCGAAACATCCACCATAATAGAAGAGCTGCAATTACTGTAAAAGGAACCATAAAGGGTTCAGATCCCAAATTGGTCACCCAGCGAAATATAGTATATATGTATGTACCATCAAATCGTTCCACAAGTTCGCGTGTCCATTGATCGACAAACGGAACGGTTCCACTTATAATTTTCACAATCCATATTCCTAACGTACATAAAACAACTGCAAGTAAAAAAAGAATAATATAATGCCATTTTTTCAAACTTATCAACCTCCGCCTTTTTATAATAACTTAATTTTGGTTTTAAAAAAACTATATGGGGTAATGTATTACTATACTTAAATTATTTAAAGGTAGGGATAAATATGGATAATGATTTAAAAAAATTAATTGATGGACTTAATGAAGATTTATCACACGAATACGGTGCGGCCATCCAGTACACATATAGTGCATCTGTCGTTTCTGGATTATACCGTTCTGCTTTAAAACCATTTTTTGAGGCGGAAATTACAGATGAATTAGGACATGCATTATATTTATCCGAGAAAATTAAATCACTTGGTGGTACTCCTACTACCAAAGCAGCTGAAGTTCCGCAGCCAACTGATGTAAAGGACTTACTAGAGGCAACACTTAAAGCGGAATCAGAAACAATTGAAAGATATGAAAAACGAAAAAAACAGGCTGAGGACTTAGGCTATACAGAGCTTGTGGTAAAGTTAGAAGACCTGATATCTGATGAAACGCATCATAAAGAAGAAATTGAACGCTTATTAGCCGATCCGAGACTTGCATAGTCCATATGTTCCTAGAGCACCTAGATTAGGTGCTCTTGTTTTATTATGCGCCCTTTTTAAAAAGAATGGTTCAGCTGCTATCCATTTCTGTTCCACCGAAAATTTTTGTTGCTTTTGCTACAAAATCTGCACAAAAACGCAGGGCGCCCGGTTAGCGACGTACGGACTGGACTGAGCCGTAGGAGATAAAGGAAACTCAGGCGACCGTAGGGAGCCGAAGTTGACTTTCACCACAAGGGTATAAGTGCGACTAAGCCTCTGGTTCCCAATCGGTGAGTCTTCTTTATCGTACGGAAGTGAGGGAAGTCTCGCTAGTAGCTTTAGCGCTAGAGCTGGACGTAGCTGTTCCGGCAACTAAGTTATCCACAACATTTAAATTTTATAATTTCCTAAGCAAATAAAAAAGAAAAATTCTCATGCGTGATTTACCCTTTTACATCCGCTAAGGCATAATACAGCCTATTGTAAGTTCTGGCTTAACCTGAACATGACTCAAGTATACTGTAATTCCAACAAAGATAGTTAACTATTTTCAAAATAGCTACCGCCTTCACCTTTGAAGTGTTATAATAGTTAGAAAACAGTCAAGGAGGTACTTTCATTGTTAAAAAATATACATAAATCAATTGATGCTTTGTATCCCGAGATGGTTGAAATCCGCAGATACCTGCATCAATATCCCGAGGTTTCCTTCAAGGAATACAAAACGGCAAAATACATCGCTGATTTTTATGAAACATTAGGTATTCCATACAAAACAGGGGTTGGAGGTAATGGAGTAATTGCCACACTAAAAGGTGGAAAACCCGGAAAAACAGTTGCACTCCGAGCTGATTTTGATGCTTTGCCTATTCAGGATGAAAAAGATGTTCCTTATAAATCAAAAGTGGATGGAGTGATGCATGCATGTGGCCATGATGGACATACGGCGACACTGCTCACACTAGCCAAAGTAATGAAGGAATTTCAGGGTGAATTACCTGGAACTATAGAATTTTTGCATCAGCATGCCGAGGAATACTCCCCTGGTGGTGCCAAGCCGATTGTGGAATCCGGTGCAATTGATCATGTTGATGCTGTGTTCGGAACACATTTATGGGCGACAACTCCGCTAGGTGTTTTGCAAACTTCAAAAAATGTAATGATGGCTGGTGCAGACCGCTTTGAAATTACAATTCAAGGGCAAGGTGGCCATGGTGCGTATCCACATGAAACAAAAGATGCAATTGTTATAGGGTCAGAAGTGATTTCGCAGCTGCAGCAAATTGTTAGCAGACGTCTAGATCCACTTGAAACAGCTGTTGTTACGATAGGTGTATTTGAAGCTGGAAATTCCTTTAACATCATTGCAGATAAAGCAAAGCTAATCGGCACTGTAAGATATCTTAATCCAGAAATTCAAGCAAAAGTAATCAAGGAAATGGAAAAAATTATTAAAGGGATCTGCTTTACAAATGATGCATCCTATACGTTTAATTATTCTAAAGGCTATCCACCATTGGTAAACAATGAAAAAGAGGCAGCGGTTGTTCTCAAATCAAGTGAAAATATAAAAGAGATACATACACGAGAAGAAATTATTCCCGTTATGGGTGGAGAAGATTTTGCTTATTATACATTGAAAAAGCCAGGAGCTTACTTTTTCACAGGTGCAAAAAAAGAGGGTAATCCATATCCACACCATCATCCAAAGTTCGATATCGATGAACGCGCATTACCAATTGCTGCCAAAACATTAATTGAAGCCTTTTTCGCATATCAAGCTTAATCCAATTACGAATTTATCTAAAGACAGGTTAAAGAGAGGACAAAAAGACCGAGAACGGCTATGTTCATAGACGTGTTAGCAGTACGATTATTTGCATTTTCAGAGATCATTTGCTACAGCTCCGACACTAGCACGTCCTGTGTGCATCGAAATTCGAGGTCGTCGCAAGCTTTGAGCACAATAATAGCTTCCCTGAACTCACATCTTCGTGAGAAAAAGTATTTTTCGTTTTCAAGGGCGTATCGATATCCCTAAGACAAGGTATCATTTTTACCGGACTTTTGTACGAAAATGGGATTTTCATATATTGCGGTGTCTAGCAGGACATGGGACTTTTGAACATCCACTATAAGGAAACCCTTCAAGCAAAAAAATTGCCTGAAGGGTTTTTTCATACTAATTTACGTTTTACATAGCCATTAATAAACAGGAAATTAAATAATATTCCTGCTGCCAGGGTGATAGCAAACCCTAAATATGCCTGCATCACCAAAAATAAAAGTGAGAATGATACCGCTTGAATGAACGTTAATTGAAATAATAAATTAACCACAGCTTTTTGACGAATGCTTGCTTCAACCGGATAAAGATCCAGCCAGACAATTGTTCGGTGATGCTGGTACAGTGTCATCATTTGGAAACTGCTTAAATATAAGAATAAAATAGCAAACAAGATTTTTATCCATAAATTAGGGATGAAATAAATAGCCAATCCCCCTACTATAATCAGACGAATATACATGCCGAGATAATCGCCACTGCGTACAAATGTAATCCGATATAAATAGTCAAAGGTGTGCTTTTTAGTCAATGGCAGATTGCTCACCAACGATACAAGCCACCCACGTCTTTTAACAGGAGTTTTTAAATGTGGAACATCGGCAAACATATTAGCAATCCGGTAAAATGTCTGCATTCGGTTCTGATCTTTTTCCACCAATAAATCCCAAACAATCCCTGCCTGCTTTCTGGATACATTATAATCAAATAAAAATACAAGCATGAACAATGCGGTTGTAACTCCGGCAAGAAGCATATCTCCATTGATTATAAAATAAAACACAGCCATATTTAATAATGTGCGCACACCAAGATCCACACGTCTTACACCAGGTTCCCTAACTTTAAACATCCACCAATTAGCAACAAGGTTCCATATTTTAAAAATAAGTACTACAACTATCGTAAGCAAATAAACATTTCCGGCACGGTCAGGAAATGTGGCAAAATACAATGGCCCAAATGCTGCAGCAACAAGCAAAATCAAATAAAGTTGAATGACGAAACTATAGATAATTGCATTACGAAAATAGGAACTCATCTTACTTTCAGCAGCAATCAAAAAGACTAAATCCGGTTCTTTTAATAATGTTCTTATTGGACTATAGCTCACTAATAAACCAAGCCCAGCCCCTATAATGAAAGGTGTAGGAAAATCCTCAGGAATACCGGTTAACCACTGCTGGTAATAAAAGGCTAAAGCAGATATGAAAAACAGCAATACAATCGTAGTATGTCCAGTGAAAATATACTTTAAATAGCGGCCCGTCTCCTTTAAATGAGCAGAAAAACGTTTTTTGAATAATTCATGTGAATCAAACATGGCTATCTTCTTCCTTTGTTAATTGCACATACAAATCATCCAATGTTGCTTCAGGCATATGAAAGCTTTCACGAAGCTCTTGAAGTGTTCCAATTGCCCGAATTAGCCCATCATGTATTATAACGAATCGATCACAATACCGCTCCGCTGTCGCCAAAATATGTGTGGACATTAATACACCTGATCCATTATTTTTCATTTCATCCATTAATTGTAAATACGATTGAATTCCCAAAGGATCCAAGCCAACAAATGGCTCGTCAACAATATATAATGGAGGCTCAATTAAAAAGGCACACATAATCATAACCTTTTGCCGCATCCCTTTTGAAAAATGGACTGGAAACCATTTTAACTTTTTCTCCATTCGAAATTCCTTCAGTAGTGGCTGTAATCTTTTTTCAAAGACTTCTTCTGGAATATCATATGCCATTGCAGTTAAACGAAGATGTTCATAGAGCGTTAATTCATCGTATAATATGGGCATTTCCGGGATATATGCCATTTGGTTACGGTAGGACTCGGGATTTTCCTGAAACGTTTTTCCATTTACAGCTACAGATCCCTTCTTCGCATGCATTAAACCAATAATATGTTTAATTGTCGTACTCTTCCCCGCTCCATTAAGACCAATCAGCCCCACAATTTCTTTTGGGTAAACTTCAAACGAAATACCGTGCAAAACATTTTTATGTGTATAACCTCCGTGAAGGTTATCTATATGTAATAATGAACCCACATTATTTCCTCCTATTTATTACTTATCTAAAATTTTACCATTTATTTAAACGTATGCCAAAGTAAAGTGTGTATTGCAGGGAATGAAAACTTTTTGCTTACTATCCTTTTGCTGAATCATAATTGAGAGATACCTGCTAAAGTTGAGAGAGAGTCGTAACCTGTTGAGAAACGACCGTGCAATGTTGAGTGCGAAACGTAATCTGTTGAGAGACGTCTGTGTAATGTTGAGAGATACCTGCTGTTATATGGATTTTCTCTCAACTTTTATCGATGTACGATCAACTTTCCAGTATTATTTCTCCACTTTTCTCCGAGCAATATTATCTTATTTTGTCTTTTGTTTACCTATCAAATTTTTTTATAAAATTCATGTATAAAACTTACTTTACCGCACAAACTAGTTATTGAAGAGCCGAGGTTGTACTGTACCACTACAGGTAATTTAGTGTATATCAAATGAGGTGTTAGTGATCGAATAACTACTGAAATTTCGTGTATTAAACACAAAATGAGGTGTTAGTGATCGGTATTCTAATATGAATTTGTAAAAAACACAAAATGAGGTGTTAGTGAACGGTATTCTAATGATATAAAACCCTTTTGCCTGAATCCATCTCAGTATTCCTGAGGTGCTGACAAAAAGGTTTTTGTAAATCAAAAAGTTAGGTAGCTAAATCCTATTTAACAAATTGATTCAAAGTCCCCACATTAGAAGCTTATCGTCATCCTCGCTCTTCTTATAGCAGGCTAGTCCATATGGGCTACGCCTGTTTCTTATTTTACCATTTTATGTTTTAATGGTGAATGCTTTACATTTTACCTGCTTCCTTTATAAAATGAATGATAGAGGAGTGATAGTTATGAGTCATGAAAATTGTATTTTTTGTAAAATTATTGGTGGAGAAATTCCTTCTGCAAAAGTATATGAAGATGACAAGGTTTATGCATTTCTGGATATTAGTCAGGTTACAAAAGGGCATACAATTGTTATCCCAAAAGAACACACAAAGAACATTTATGAAACACCCTCGGAAGTCGCACAAGAATTATTTGCACGTATTCCAGTAATCGCTAATGCTATTAAGGATACGTACCAACCAATTGGGATGAACCTTCTGAACAATAATGAAGCTCCAGCAGACCAATCTGTTTTTCATTTACATATCCATATCATACCAAGATATGATGAAAGCGATGGATTTTCAACCAATTGGACAGTTCATAATGATGATTATACACCAAAAGATTTACAGCAGATTGCTCAAGAAATTAATGAATCAATTAAATAATTTTTTAAAATTAACGTGATCTGAAAATTAGTTCTTTTTATTTAGTTGGAAATTTGTTATAATAGCCTTACATTTCCGCAACTGACAACGAGTGTACAGTTGGGAAAGAAAATAGCTTAGGTAAGCTTGAGAAGAGGAGAGTTAAAAATGAATACAAGAATTTTGGTTATTTTGTCATTATTAGTGGGGATTGGCGCTGTATTGCACGCTATAGTTCCAGCGATATTTTTTGGAGTAAAACCAGATATGCTATTATCCATGATGTTTTTAGGAATTATTTTATTTCCTAAAATAAAGTATGTTGCACTACTGGCTATTGTAACAGGATTAATATCTGCATTAACTACACAAGCTCCTGGAGGACAAATAGCAAATCTTATTGATAAACCAATTACTGCAGCAATTTTCCTAGCACTTTTTGTATTATTACAAAAAAGAGTTAACAATACTATTAGTGCACCTGTACTTACCGCTATTGGAACGATGATTAGTGGTGCAATATTCCTCAGTGTTGTATTGTTTATACTTGGAGCAATGGAAGGCGGATTTATTGCAGGGTTTATAGCAGTTGTTTTACCTGCAGCAGCCGTAAATACATTGATCATGATTGTAATTTATCCAGTGGTACAAGGGATTTTAAAAAGAGCACGACCAATTACAGTTTCTTAATTACAAATGATTCTAAAATCCTCTGTCGTAAGCTTAGCTTGTCAGAGGATTTTTTAAGAACTCAAAGTACATACTTTTTTTTGAAACGTGTTTGATAGAAGTTAAAAAAGAGAAAATGATATAATAAGAGCATGAAAGGAGCGTATGCATTATGTCAAAAGGAAAATCAATGTTACTTGGGATTATGGTTGGAGGCGCAGTTAGTGCTGCTGCAACATTACTTAGCACCCCAGCTTCCGGAAGAGACTTGCGAGGCCGAGTAAAAGATCAAGGATTAGAATGGAAAGAAATGTTAGCAAATCTAAAACTGGATGGTATGAGACTAAAACAGCAAATTACAGAGACTTCAAAAGAAGGGGCAGCACTAATTAAAAACCTCACACAGGAAATGAAAAAATCAGTGGTAGAATGGAAAGAAACAGTAGAACCCCATCAAGAAAATATCCATCAATACCTAGAACAAATAGAATCTAGTTTACGAGACCTTGAAGATAAAGTCAAAAAACAATAATTAAAAGAGCTTTCTCTATTTGAGAAGGCTTTTTTAATTATTGAACTGCGCTATTTCTGTTCTCCCGGCGATATCCGTGCGCTCCGGACGATATCCGTGCGCTCCGGACGATATATTCTCGCTCCTGGCGATATTCCCCGCTCTCCGGGCGATATCCGCTCGCTACCGGCGATATCCGTGCGCTCCGGACGATATATTCTCGCTCCTGGCGATATTCCCCGCTCTCCTGGCGATATCCGCTCGCTCCGGACGATATTTCCCCGCTCTACCGGTGATATCCGCCCGCTCCGGACGATATTCCCCGCTCTACCGGCGATATATTCTCGCTCCTGGCGATATTCCCCGCTCTCCGGGTGATATCCGCCCGCTCCTGGCGATATTCCCCGCTCTCCGGGCGATATCCGCCCGCTCCGGACGATATTCCCCGCTCTCCTGGCGATATCCGCTCGCTCCGGACGATATTCCCCGCTCTCCGGGTGATATCCGCTCGCTCCGGACGATATTCCCCGCTCTCCGGGTGATATCCACCCGCTCCGGACGATATTCCCCGCTCTACCGGTGATATCCGCCCGCTCCGGACGATATTCCCCGCTCTCCGGGTGATATCCGCTCGCTACCGGCGATATCCGTGCGCTCCGGACGATATATTCTCGCTCCTGGCGATATTCCCCGCTCTCCGGGCGATATCCGCTCGCTCCGGACGATATTTCCCCGCTCTACCGGTGATATCCGCCCGCTCCGGACGATATTCCCCGCTCTACCGGCGATATATTCTCGCTCCTGGCGATATTCCCCGCTCTCCCGGCGATATCCGCTCGCTCCTGGCGATA
This sequence comes from Oceanobacillus sp. NCCP-135, assembly GCF_059698015.1. Lineage (NCBI taxonomy): Bacteria > Bacillati > Bacillota > Bacilli > Caryophanales > Bacillaceae > Oceanobacillus > Oceanobacillus sp. NCCP-135. Next base: position 75,427 of record NZ_BAAKSZ010000005.1, read on the forward strand.
TTCCCCGCTCTCCTGGTGATATCCGCTCGCTACCGGCGATATCCCCCGCTCTACCGGCGATATCCGCACTATACCGGGCTAATATATTTACGAATCCCTATCTAACTTAATCCCATCACAAAAAAACAGACTACCAAATTGATAGCCTGCTTTTTACAAAATTATTATTCTACGCCTTCCGTCCACTCAGCTACTTTATCAGCGTTATCTTCTACCCATGCCGCTGCAGCTTCTTCTGGAGATGCACCATTATAAATCTCAAGCATAACCGTTTCCATATCTTCCGTTGTCCAATTAAACTGGTCTAAAATTTTATATGCATTTGGCATATCTTCTTCTAAACCTTCACGAACCATTGTAGAGATAATTTCTTCTTCACCAAATGAACCCTCGGGATCTTCCAAATATTTCAGATCATATTCAGCAAATTTCCAGTGTGGAGTCCAACCAGTAACAATTACTTCTTCTTCATTGTTATAAGCCTCACCTAATGCAGTTGCCATTGCACCACTGGAAGACGTTTGTACTTCCCAGCCTTCCAGATTATCATAATCTTCAACCGCTTGTTCGCTTGCCGCAACAACTCCTGCGCCTGGTTCGATACCTGTAATTGTTTGATCAGCTTCATCCGTTAAATCAGCAATTGAATTAACATCCATATAGGATGGAACAACTAATCCAATTTTAGCACCTGAAAGATTCTCACCTAAATCAACCATTTGATCGCCATATTCATCAAACTGAGAACCATGTGTCGCAGGCAGCCATGCAGCTACCATACCATCAGCTTCTCCATTTGCTACAGCTTCCCACATTACTGAATTATCAAGTGGTGTTAATTCAACATCATACCCTTGATCTTCCAAAACTTTACCAATGACGTTTGTAGATGCAATTTCAGAATCCCATTCTACATAAGCCAATTCAATTTCTTTTGTTTCCTCCGTTGTTCCATCATCTGAAGAACCATCAGATCCATTATCCGTTGATTCATCATCAGATCCACAACCTGCTGCGAATAATGATAATGAAAGTCCGGCTACAAGCCCCAGACGTTTCCAGTTAAGTTCTAACATAACTATAAATCTCCCCTTTTTCTAAATTTAATACTGTGGATGATCAAAAGGTTCGGTTTATCCACCTTTTGAACTCGCACTATATGGAAACTTTTCATTGAAGAAAAGATACCAACTATTTAATTAATCTTTCTTCTTATTCATATTCTGTGTAATGCGATCAATAATAATCGCTAATATAACAATCCCTACACCTGCGACAAAACCTGTTCCGACATTTGAACGTTGCAGTGAGGAGAGAACCTCTCTTCCAAGCCCTGGTGCACCAATCATGGATGCAATAACTACCATCGATAGGGAAAGCATAACTGTTTGGTTAATACCAGCCATAATCGTAGCCTTAGCCATTGGAAGCTGTACTTTAAATAACTTTTGTGTTCCAGTACTACCGAATGCGTCTGATGCTTCAACTAATTCCTTGGAAACCTGTCGAATACCTAAATTCGTGAACCGAACTGTAGGTGGGGTTGCAAATATCAGTGATGCAAATACACCTGGTACCATACCAATACCGAAAAATGCAACCGCAGGAATTAAATATACAAATGCCGGCATTGTTTGCATGAAATCAAGGATTGGGGTAATGATAGCTTCTGCAATTTTACTTTTGGCCATTAAAATACCAACAGGAACACCAATGAGTACAGATAAAACACTTGCGATGATTACTAAGGTTACAGTATTCATTAAGTCATCCCAGTAGCCTTGATTGTAAATTAACCAAAGCCCTACAATTGAAAAAGCAGCTAATCCAAACTTCTTACCACTTATAAAAAATGCAATGATTGCAACTGCAATGATAAAGATAATTGGTGGTATCACCATTAATACTTCTTCGGACATAAAATCCATGAAATTTCCAAGATATTCTTTTATCGGGTCAAATAGAATAGAGAATTTCTCTTTTAACCATTCAGTAATCCATTCTGTTCCCTCAGCAATTGGTATTCGAGGAACAAATTCCATTATATTATTAAGCATTTTCCATATTCACCTCCGCGTCACTAGCAAGTGCTGCAATTACTGCACCACGTACAATAATACCAAGCAACTTGCCATTTTCTACAACGGCAACCGGAATCGGTGAATCATGAATAATATTGAAAATATCATGCATCGAAGTCTCTTTATCCACTCTCGGAATATCGTTTTTTAATATTTCTTCCAGATTGCCAATCTCTTGTTTTCGTGCAGCAGATGCATCATCTGCTGTAATGTATCCTTTTAAATTTCGGTTACTGTCAACAACATACATACTGGAAAGCCCTTCCTCACGCATTCGTTCAAGAGCAACTCGGGGACCATGCTTGTCAATATTAACTGTTTCAGGTCGTTTCATAATATGTTGAGCAGTCAGGATTTTGGATCTATCAACATCTTCCACGAATTTTTCAACATAATCATTCGCTGGATTTACCAGTATTTCTTCTGGTGTCCCAATTTGCACAATCGATCCATCTTTCATCAATGCAATCCGATCCCCCAAACGTAATGCCTCATCTAAATCATGTGTGATGAAAATAATAGTTTTTTTCATAGATGATTGCAAATCAATAAGCTCATCCTGCATATCTTTTCGAATGAGCGGATCTAATGCTGAGAATGCTTCATCCATTAACAGAATTTCTGGATCGTTGGCTAATGCACGGGCAAGTCCAACACGTTGCTGCATACCACCGGATAATTGACCCGGCTTTTGATGAAGATATCCTCCCAGTCCAACCATTTCTAAAGCTTTTTTTGCTTTTTTACTACGTTCTTCCTTTGGTGCATTTTGAACCTCTAAACCAAACTCTGCATTTTCTAAAATAGTACGATGCGGAAATAAAGCAAATTTCTGAAATACCATACTCAGTTTTTCTCTTCGTACTTTAAGTAAGGACTTTTTATCCATCCTTGCAAGATCTTCTCCATCAATAAAAATATTGCCTTCTGTAGGTTCTATCAATCTGTTAATCAAACGAACTAATGTTGACTTACCACTACCGGATAAGCCCATGATTACAAATATTTCCCCTGCTTCAACTGAAAACGAAGCACGGTTAACTCCAACTGTATTACCAGCTTCTTTTAATATAGTTTCCTTGGATAACCCTTTTTCTAACATCTTTAAAGCCTGCTTAGGGTTTCTTCCAAATACCTTAGATAGGTTTTTAGCTTCTATTACTGGCACATCTTCCACCTCTTTTTTTGATACTATACTATTCTAATGAACTATGATTTTAGTCATGCTACTTTATAATCAGATTAACCCCGTGCATAATTGCTTACATCTGTTAAAGCAGCTTAAATCATTAATTTCATCCGCACAGCATTCATCTACTTTAATACTATAAACTTTAAATCCGTACAATTCAAATATTAAATACCATTGGTTTTGTTTATATTTTACGTACAGTTTATTCTGTACAAATTAAACGGACTATTTACTTTGATTACCTGCGATTTTCTTTGAAATACTATCCATTTGTCTGTTTTCAAAATAAACACATTTGATGTAACCTTTATATAACAAAGGTTTAGGAGGATCTTATGCACGAAATAGAAAACGAACTGACCAATAAAATAATTATTGAATTCTCGAAAACACTTGAAATGTTTAATTTAAGTTCAGCGGAATCGCGTTTATTCGCTTATTTATATTTAGCAGAAAAGCCTTTAACATTAGATGAAATGAGTGAAGCATTAGGGAAAAGTAAAACCTCTGTGAGTACGAGTGTGCGAACTTTATCTGAGGTTCAACTCGTAACCAGGGTGTGGATAAAAGGAGTACGAAAAGATTTATATGAAGCTAATTCACAGCTTTTTAAATCCTTTATGAATTCATATATTAATAAATGGATAGATGCTACAAACCAACAAAAGGATTCGTTGACGGAAATTGAAAAATTGGTCGAGCAACAAAAAGACAAAGAAAAATCATTTACAAACCAAGTCTACCTGGAGGAACGTTTAAAAACGATTATACAATTTCATGGCGAGGTGGAAGCAATATTTAGAGATATAAAACAGGATTAGTAATGTGTACAATTAGTCATCTTCGTTTTATAGCTCTTTTATCACCTCTAATAATTTTTATAAATTCTTTCATCAAAGAGGGATAGTATCCTTCTTTTTTTAATGCAAAAATCATTTGGTTAGGATTCAATTTTTCATTTAGCATTCCTGCAAAATGTACCAGTAATGATGTGAAATCCATAAACCCCTCTTCTTTTTGTAAATTATATTTTTCATTCAGCATTTGCAGCATAATGAATAATTCATTGTATTCCTCCTGTGTGATGTTTTTTTCTATAATTATCTTAATGACAGGATACTCATCCATATTTATAATTTTTGAAAGTAATTGGATATGAAAGGAAGTTATTTCATTATTATTAAAAGCCTTCAATCCTATCCCCCCCAATAATCGAATCGTAAAAATTATTTATAAAAAAATGATAAAAAACTATTGATTTTTCGCTCTAAACGTACTACTATTCCCTGTGGTGCTTATAAAAATAAGAATGGAACTAGTAGCGGAGGGATCAAAAATGAATTGCTGGAAATCAATCAATTTTAATAAAGAATTTGGACACAATCGAATAAAGCTTGTTTCATTTTTGATCGGTCTGTCAGCATTTATATTCCTCTATGTACCGATTTCGATTGCACAGGGATCCAACAATGTAAATGAAGCAGGTCTTTTTCCATTTATTATTGCATTATTGCTTTTACCTTCATTTCATTCGTTAATGCATATTTTACCATTAATCATCATGAATAAACGAGTAAAAATAATTTATCATACAAAAAATAGGGTTTTACCTATTTTTAACTATTATACAAAATTTCATCTAACAAAAAAAGCTTCAGTTATAGCTGCAATTGCTCCGACTTTTTTGATCACGATACCTGGCATTGTCGCAAGCTATATATATGTAGACTTATATTTTTATCTATTACTGTTTACTTCCATTCATATAGGCATTTCTTTTATTGATTTTTTGTATGTGATTCATATTATCAAGGCTCCTAAAAAAGCTTTTATTGAAATTGGAAATGGTGGAATTGATATATTGCTGAAGGCTCGCAGATAGCATAATCAGGATCTGTAAAACCAGGTCCTGATTGTTTTTTTATCATCACCACTGTTCAGACTCGAAAACTTTTGATAAAGTATTTAGTATCACAATTTATTATGAATATATAGATCCTTACATAAGGAGGGTGTTCGTTTGGTTATTTTCTATCTTATTTACGCGTTTGTTATTTTATTAATTTTTAACTACCTGTCACTTAAATTCTGTCTAAAAATGGAGATGGAAGCACTGAAACAGAATAAATTTTTTCGAGTAATTAACATCATGATCATTATACTATTGGTGTGTTCTTATCTTCGTGTATTAAACGCCATGGTTTAATTATACATATGACTGTTTTTTTTCTACAATAATATGTTATATTTAACAATGTGCAATAGATGCAACATCAGATTAGGAGTGTTAATAGATGAAAAAATTAGCAATTGCTGTAACACTTACAGCTAGTGTATTGGGACTTGCGGCATGCAGTACAGATTCAGATTCAGAAACAGTAGTTGAAACAGAAGCTGGAGATATTACAAAAGACGAATTATATCAGGAGCTGGTCGATCGTCATGGTGAAACCGTTCTGCAGGAATTAGTAACGAAGAAGGTTTTGGAAGATAAATATGAAGTAACGGAAGAACAGGTAGATGCTGAAGTCCAAAAGACAAAGGATCAATTAGGCGACCAATTTGAACAGGCTCTCGAAGCACAAGGTTTGGGGGATGAAGAAACATATCGTAACATCGTTCATTTAAGCCTGCTTCAGGAAGCTGCTATCTCAGAAGATATTGAAATACCAGAGGAAGATATTAAAGAAAGACATGAAGAAAAAAATACCGAAATTAAAGCACAGCATATTTTAGTTGAAGATGAAGAAACTGCTAATGAAGTAAAGCAAAAGCTGGATGAAGGTGGAGATTTTGCAGAATTGGCAAAAGAGTATTCCACAGATGAAGGAACTGCTGAACAAGGTGGAGACCTTGGTTATTTCACACAAGGGAAAATGGTACCGGAATTTGATGAAGTCGCATTCAGTATGGAGTCAGACGAAGTAAGTGAGCCAGTACAATCACAATTTGGTTTTCATATCATCAAGGTTAATGATCAACGTCAGGTAGAAGAACCGACTGATTATGAAGAAGTGAAAGATGATATTCGCCGTGAATTGTTAAATGAAAGAATGGATGTTGCAAAAGTTCAAGAAAAAATGGACGGGCTTATCAAAGAGGCAAACATCGATGTGAATATTGACGGTTTGGAAGATATGTTCAAAAAAGAAGAAGCAGAGGAAACAGAAGCACAGGGATAAAATCTAAAGCGGCTAATGCGCACACTTGATGCATTAGCCGCTTTTTTCACTTCCTATATTCCGTCTATTTAATCAGCGTCACCAAGTGGTTTAGCATATTAAGACATATGCTCTTTACTCCCCTGTTTCAATTCCCGTTCGGCTTCTATCCGATCCATATATACTCGTCCTTCTCGTTCAATAAACTGCTGCTCAAGTGTCCTTTCTGCCTGCATTGCTCTATATGCCATGTAACCACTTAGAAAAATAAATAATATGATTACAAAAACCCACCAAGGCACTCCTGCTATCATTATTTAAGCCTCCCTTGTCCCATCATCTCTACCACATATATATGTATAAGGTATTATAAAAATAACTAAAGCTTAATTTTTCTCGAAAATTGGTTTATAAAATGTACGATTATCCATAGCAAATAGTCGCTCTGTAAATTCTCCCGGTTTCACCTTTTCAAGTGCTCGGTTCAGCATATTCATTTTTGAATCCATTAAATCAATCAAATGCAAGAGTTCTGCCTCACGAACTAATGGGGGTTTTGGACTTCCCCACTCCGCTTTTCCATGATGGCTTAAGATTAAATGTTGTAATATCAGCACTTCTTCTTCCCCTTCAATTTGCAAGTCCCTAGCCATTAAACCAATTTCCTCCACCATCATTGGTATATGTCCAAGTAATTTGCCCTCAATGGTATACGATGTTGTAACCACACCTGATAACTCTTTTATTTTACCAAGATCATGTAAAATAATACCTGCGTATAATAAATCTTTATTAAGCTGCGGATATAATTTATGTAATTCCTTCGCTACCTGCAGCATGCTTACAATATGATGAGCTAATCCTGAAACATATTCATGATGATTTTTTGCAGCCGCAGGATATGTTAAAAGTTCCTCCTGATGTTTTTTAATGAAAGCTCTAACAATTCTTTGAAGTGTAGGATTCTTCATTTCGAAAATAGCTTCCGTCAGTTTTTCTATTAAAACCTGTTTTTCAATTGGAGCTTTTTCAACAAAATCAGATACATGCACACCATCTGTTGGTTGTGCAGGACGAATTGAAAATATTTTTAATTGTGATTTGCCTCGGAATTGATTCACTTCACCTGATAGTTTAATAATTTGTTCCGGGATGAATAACGTTTCATCTTCTTTGGAAGCATCCCACAACTTTGCTTCAATTTCTCCAGTTGCATCACGCAGAATCAATGTTAAAAAAGGTTTTCCATTACTAGCAACACCTTTGGTAGCATCTTTTATCAGCAGAAAACGATCAATTGCATCACCTACATTAGCATAACCAATCCCTTTGTTCATCAACTACTCCCCCTATCCTAAATAAAGTGAAACTTCATTCAGTGGGGGTTTTCTTTTCATCCCCCACTGAATGTTAGCACCGCACGGTATGACCTAAAGGCCCTTGAACCAATTGGGTCGTTACTGGCTGTTGGATCTCCCACTTAGAATTTTAATGTTCCCTTAATTCTTGAAGTGGGAATCTTACAGCCAGTTACACTGCGATAAAAAGAGACTGACCAAAACAGGCCATTGATCCAAGGCGTATTTTACTGTCAATCCCCTGTTGTTATTTGTTTTTTGGAATGTAATTGAAAATTTCTCCTGATTCCATCACCCTGATGAATTTCATTAACCATACATAATAATTTTTCGCATACTGAAGTCGGTCGAGATCTGCATTTATTTTATCTATTAGTTCCTCATCGGTTGTCTTTTTCTGTAGTAGCTCCAGTTTTTCGATAGTTTCTTCGGCCTCTTCAATATTCGTTTCTGTCTGTTGACGCCAGCGGTTTCCAAATAATGAAGTAAAGGATTTATACCAGTCTTCCTCTGATTCATATAGATCTTTACGAATTCCTCTTTTAAATGTTGAATCAACCATTTTCATATCAGACAATGTTCTAACACCTGTTGACATGCTTGTTTTACTCATTTCTAGAGCATCCCGCATATCATCTAATGTCATTGGGTCATCTGAAAAATACAATACACCATATAAACGTCCGACAGAGGATGTAATGCCATATAAATTCATGTTTTTTGCGATAACCTGAATAAATTTCTCAATGGTTCGATTATAATCTTTCCAATCTTTTGATACATTTTCTTCTGGCAATGGATGTCCCTCCAACGCATATAATCTGAAAATAGTTTATCATTATTTATCAATTAATGCGAATGAATTTTGTAAATGAATGATTTCGCTGTTTTTTACAGCTTCCACCACTTCTTTTTTACAAGTAAACAGGATTACCTGTTGCTTTTCTGCAATTGTTTCGATTATTTTCAGGATTTGCTTCGTACGGATCACGTCAAAGTGTAAAAAACCATCATCAATCATAAACGGCATCCGATATTTATCACTCATCACCTCGCTAATCGCTAGTCTTAATGAAATATATAGCTGGTCAATGGTTCCTTGTGATAATTCATTTACAGTGTAACGCATGTGTTCACCTGTTTCTACCTGAAAAGGTCTGCTCTCAGATGGTGCATACACTTTATGATAGCCATTTCCTGTGAGTTTCTGAAAATAGCTAGAAGTCTTGGAGATTACTTCAGACAGATACTTATCTCGATACTTTCTCTTTGTTTCAACAAGCATTTCTTTCGCAGTTTTTAATACTGCCCATTTTTTTGCTAGATTTCTTAGATGCTCCTGCTTCATCTCAAATTGATGGACTGTTTTTGAATACGATTCTGATGACTCCATCTGCAGAAGGTCAGCATTAATCTTTGCCAGCTTCTCCCGAAAGTCCTCTATATCATGCTCTAACTTTGTTATCCCCTTCCTTGATTGTTCTAAGTTTTGCTCAAGCGTATCTTCATCAGGTTTATCGTCAATAATTTGCTCCCAGGTCCCATCCGGGAAAATAGTGTTGAGCTGATATCTCACTTTTTTTAAAGCCGCTTCGGTTTCTGTCTTTTCGGCTAACCGATTTGCTTTTTTATAAAATTCATCCTCACTGCTTACCCCTGCATGTTTGGTTAGGATGGATAACTCTGTTTCGTATATGCTCATTCTTTGCTTGATTGTCTGTTTTTTTTCCTTGTTTTCTGCTAAAAGACTTTCATAATGCTCTAGTTCACCAATGTTTTTTTGATAGCTTTTAATAAAGTCCTCCAGCTTCAGCAGTTGAGATGCAAATGGTTTATTTTCTGTTTCCCATTTCCTCTCACGTAAAAACGTTTTTACTTTTGCTTGAAAACCTTTTTTCTTTGCTAAAAGCTGTTGTGTTGCTTGTTCTGTATCCTGTTTTTCCTGTATTACGTGCAAAAGCTGTTTCATACTGTGGTAAACTTGAGGCCAATAGGATAAATCCACTTGGTTTAAAAATCGATAGACTTCCTGTTGTTCAATTATACGTGAATGAATCCGCTGTTCTTTATTTTTTTGCAGTTTTTCTTTTTCTTGCCATTGAATCAGTTGAATATCCACTGACTTTACTTGCTCTTTTAGTGAAGTCAACTCATTTTTTTTCTTATCATTCCCTGCCAATAATTTTTCTATCTCTTCTCTTTCAACGGAAGAAAGCCCCTTGCCTCCTGAGTTTCCGTTATCAGCTGAAAACATTTTTTCTATCGAAGCACTTGATCTTTTCTCCATGATCCAATGTGCAATACCTAAAGCCATGAGAACTGCCGCCAGACCGAACAGCCAACTTTGATCCGTGAGTACCGCAGCAAACACAGACAATACCGTGGCAATCGTACTGCCCGTTAATATTGCAGCCGTTCCTTTTGCTTTTTTGGCTTTTTCCTTTTCCCACTCTTTACGCTTCAGATTAGATTCGGAGCGAAGTTTCTTTATTAGTTCATTTTCCTTATGCTCACTTACTTTATCCTGCATTTCCTTTTCCCGTTTGACAGATAATAAACCATCTTCCAGCTCATTCATTTCATTTAAAAGATACATCCGCTGCTGTTTTAACTGACTTTGCTCCTGGTTGAGCTGATCTTTTTCCAGTTCAAGCTGATCTTTTTCACCTTTAATTTGAATCCATGTATTCTCCATGTGAAAGGGTAACGATAACTTTTTTAGGTCATCCTCTTTTAACTGGATATTCAGCTGTCGAATGATTGAGTTAATGGTTGCCTCCAGTTTCATTTTAGTAGCTTTATTTTTTTTGAGTTCATTTTGTATATCCATATAGTCCGGCTTTTCTTGTAAGATTTCTTCCGCTTGCTGATAGACAGAAATAGCCTCAAGCGCTGTTTGAATGACAGCTTGCTTCTCGAAGTATTTTTCCTCATTTTCGTTTAAAACAGTGAGCTCGCTCTGTAGTGGCAATAGATCTCCCTTTATTTTTTCCAGTCGTTTAATTCCATTTTCCGGAAAATATATTTCAGCCGGATAGTCCTTTAATTCTGCAATGTATTGATGATAATCATGGATAACCGGTAGTGCACGCTGCTGCTTTTCAATAAAAAGCTGGTTTGACTGTTCACTTCTGAGTTCCATCTGTAAATTGGCCATTTTTTGTTGTATGCGAGTAAATTTTTCTTGCTTTTCCCGATATGTTTCCTCTACCGCTTTATAATTATGGAGAGAGGCAAACAACTCATTTAAGGATTCCAGCTGTTTATTGATGGCAGGCTTTTTTCCATATGGTTTAAATAACTCGCCAATTTTACTATCCAATTTTTTCTCCACTGCATAAATATCAGCAGATCCAGTTAACCCTATTCCAAGCAAAACCTCGCCCAGGTCTTCCTCTTTCATGTCACGTACTTGATTTAAATCCATCGCTGAAAAAGAGAAAATAGCCTGATATGTTTTTACTGTCATCCCTTTTAATCGCTCTTTCAGCCAATCCTCTCCATATTCCATTCCGTCCGCCGTATAACAAACTGCTGCACCATTGTTAACCTCATCAAATCGTTCGATAGTAAATTCTCCTGTTGCTAGATCATGAAGCCTTATCCTGCCCCCCATTTTTCCACTTGTTTTTGGTCGGTAAAATCTCCTCTGCTTTGGTGGTAAACCAAATAACATAAACAAAATAAAATGGTGTAATGTTGACTTTCCCGATTCATTTTCACCATAGATACATAATAACGATTTACTGGAAAAGTCTATTTCATCATCTACCCATTTACCAAATCCATAAATTGTTGCATTTAACAGTCTCATTTCATTCACCTCATTCCTTCAGGAGTTCATTAAGTAACAACTGCCGGGCGTCCTGTTTAATTTCCTTTGCTTCATCCTCTGTTAATGTCCCTAAATATTTCCTGACTTGTTTTTGCTGAAACAGCTCATCCATATAAGGCTGGATAGAAGTTTCATTAAAATGTCGAATGAGCTCACCGATGAAAAATTCACCCTTATACAGGTCTGAATTTACAGTTGATGCCTTAATTCTCACGTTAAAGTTATAAATACAGCACCAATTTTCGTGATGAATAAATGACTCATTGACTAGCTCGATGATCTCTTCCAAATAGTTGTCCTGTTCCCACTGCTTAAGTTTTACTTGATCACTGATCAGGAATAGCTGGATTAACTGACGACCTCCCTGCAAGTGTTCACGCTTTATTTCAGCTTGAATTCTTGTTTCTATCTGATGAATTTCATCACAGGCAGAGACGTCAATAGTTAATTGCTGAAATTGAATTTCCTGCAATGGAAGGAAGGATAGCTTGGCGCCTGTTTCAGCTAAAGTCACATGGTAGCATCCTTTTTGACCAATTTCTTTTCGATTGCGCCCCTGAATATTGCCAGGATAGACAATCGGCGGATCTTCTTGTAAAACTTCCCGTTGGTGAATATGACCGAGTGCCCAGTAATGGAAGTTTTGCTTCTTAAGATCACTTAGCTGAAATGGCGCATACACATCATGATCTGTATTGCTTCGGATACTTCCGTGCAATGTTGCAATTTGAAAAGGAATTTGCGGATTTATTATGCTATATTCTGATGCTTTATTAGTTAATACTGCACGATTTTCATAACTAAACCCATAAATTACTGCCATTTCTTGTTCAGCTTTTTCATATATAAATTGGCTAACACTTTCATCACGAAATATAAATACATTATCGGGATATGTTACCGGATGAATATTTCCATTAATAAAGTCATGATTCCCATAGGATAAATATACATTAATATGATGAGAATTAAGTTCTTCAAAAGCACGCCTCAAGCGTACTTGTGCCTTCAGACTTTGCTTTTCATTATCAAATAGATCCCCTACTATCAGCACGAAATTAACCTTTTTTTGAATAGCAGCTTCCACAAGCCGGTTTAGTGCAGTAAATGTACTATTATGTATATCCTGAAAAATATGCTCAGGTAGATTTGCCAATCCTTTAAACGGACTGTCTAAATGCAGATCAGCTGCATGAATAAATGAAATCTTTTTTGTCATATTCGAAACACCCCAATTTAATTCTATTTTAGCAAAACCCCTGATAGAATGCACGTTCTATACATTTTTAAAGTAGGATTGGGTATTATGTGCAGGATTACGTTATCTTGTATATAGTGCTTAGAAAACGCTCAAAAGCATGACTACACCCTAAAATATAAAATAACGTAAACGATTAAAAAACACTTGGATAGAGTTCCAAGTGTTTTCATCATACTACTTTTCTTTTTTCGATAAGGCTATTGCTTTTTTCAAATCCTTAAAGGAGCTTGAACGTCCATACATGAGAACGCCGCCTTTATATACTCTTGCACCGATAATAGCCAAAAGAATAATTGTTGCGATCAGGATACCGATGGATAATGCAATCTCCCAAATGGGAACATCAAGCATTCCGACACGCAGGAACATTACCATTGGTGTGAAAAAGGGAATGTAGGAGCTCACTACTACTAATGTTGAATCTGGCATTCCGATTCCAAACATTGCGATGAAAAAGCCAATGAGAATTAAAAATATCATGGGCATAATCATTTGCTGTGCATCTTCCACTCTACTTACCAACGAACCTAACATTGCTGCAAGTGTTGCATATAGTAAATATCCCAGGATGAAGAAGATGATTGCAAAAATATAAATGGTTGGTGATGTATCTTGGATTCCAAAGAATTCAAAGAATCCACCTGTTAACTCATCCTGTTTTGTTGTAATGAAATAGTAGCCAATCCCAACAAATAAAGTAACTTGAGTTAATCCAAGTAATGCGATACCAATAATCTTTGCAAACATATGTGTAACCGGTGAAGCACTAGACACTAATATTTCCATTACCCGTGATGATTTCTCATTAGCTATTTCCATGGCTATCATCTGACCATACATCATCACAGTCATGTACAGCAGAAAGAGCATGGCGTAAACAATTCCCCTAGCCTGACTGAGTTCTTCCTGAGATTTTGCTGCCTCATCCAAGGCAATTGTCTCAAAAGTTACTGGTGCATAAATTTCTGCCAGAGCTGCCTCAGCAACTCCTGCCTGCTGTGTTGCCATTGCTACCTTTATTTGCTGCAATTGCTGTGTGAGCAACTGCTGATTACTTGCTTCAGAGATTGTATTAGCATAATAGGAAGCTTCCGGTAATTGATTTTCATTTGTGGATAATACAATAAGTGCTTTATATTCTTCCTCCTGAACTGCTGCTTTTCCCTCTTCTTCTGTTCCATCATAAGCGACTATTTCCATCGCTTCACTTACGCCTTCAACACTTTGCTTATAGGGGACAAATAGCTCATTTGATTCATCAATAACGGCAACTTTATCTTCGCCATCATCAAATGTATCAATAATTGTCTGGAAATTTGCAATACCAACAATAAAGATTAAAGTGATGATCGTACTAATAAGAAATGATTTCGTTTTAACTCGGGTCATATAGGTATGTGACATCATAATCCAAAACTTATTCATAAGAGGCACCTACTTTCTCGATAAAGATATCATTTAGTGAAGGCTCTTCCAGATCAAATTTACGAATAAATCCTTTCCCCTGCAATGCTTTAAATATGTCCTGTGAAACAGCTTCATTTTCAATCTGGAGCTCACAGCCTTCCATGACCTTTTTATAGCGCAGGACACCAGAGTATTCTTTTAAAAATTCCAATGAAAATTCTGCATGGATCACAAGATTCTTTTTCCCGAAGGATTGTTTAATCTCACGCAATGATCCTTGAACAACCGGTTTCCCTTTATGTAATATACATAAATGCTTGCATAATTCTTCCACATGATCCATTTGATGTGATGAAAACACAATGGAAGTACCTTGTTCTTTTAAATCCACAACAGCTTCCTTCAGCATTTCAACATTAATTGGGTCAAGTCCGGAAAAGGGCTCATCCAAGATTAATAATTCCGGTTTGTGAATAACCGCAGAAATAAATTGAATCTTTTGCTGATTCCCTTTAGACAACTCCTCTACTTTCTTATTCAGATATTCTGGTACCTTAAAGCGCTCTAGCCAATGATCCAGTTCTCTGAGTGCATCCTGTTTCTTCATCCCCCTTAATTTGCTCAGATAAACAATTTGATCTTTTACCGTAAGCTTCGGATACAATCCTCTTTCCTCAGGCAAATACCCAATTAAATGACTCTTGTCATAATTGATGGTATCCCCATTCCAGGAAATCTCACCTTGTGTAACATCCAGCAAACCAAGAACCATCCGGAATGTTGTTGTTTTACCTGCACCATTTCCCCCTAAAAACCCGAACATTTCTTTTGTCGGAATTTCAAGTGAAAGATGGTCAACAGCTGTGTCCTTGCCAAATCGTTTCGTAACGTCTTTCAAAAGTAATGTCAATTTTCATTCCCCTCTCCCTCATGTAATACGATTAGATTAGATAGATGTTTCAACCTTTTAATTATAATCCTCATCTTTCGCTGAAATATAAAAACTTGTAATTATTGCAGTTAAGTTATGAAATACAAATAGAGCTGTAAGTAGGAAAAAACTAAATGATATTCCATCAAAAATAATTACTGGAAACCAGGCAATAAAGTATACAACCTGCATGGTATCCCAGGATCTTGCCTTGAATCTATTGCTTTTCTGCAGATAGCGCTCATCAAATAAATGCCTTTTTCTTCCAATCCGTCGATTAATAAAATATATAATAATCAAAACTATTCCTGCAGCTATTGGACCCAATAACCCAGCCCAGTTTTCTAAAAAACCTTCAATCAATATTCTCATCCCCTTCAAATATAAATAATTCTTCTATTGCACAATCAAAAACCTGAGAAAGCTTGTGTGCAAGTATCAACGAAGGTTTATATTTGCCTTTTTCAAGCGAAATAATTGTTTGCCTTGATACTTTTAATCGATGCGATAATTCTTCTTGCGTAATATTCATTGCTGTTCGCTTTTCTCGAATTAACGTTTTCATTTGATCTCCTACGTTTCTATGTTAAGTTGACTTTACGTACAGTTTACTTAACATTTAGTGTGTTGTCAAGTTAGCTTTACAATGTTTTGAAAAGATTTTTAGAAAATAAGCAGGATTTTTTAAACGAAAGCAGAATACAGACAATACAGCCATTACTTACGAGGAGGATCTTAATATGAAAACATATGCGTTGACGGTTTTTGGTAAATCCGGAGAAAAATTGCTGGATGAATCTATTGAAGCAACAAATGATGAAGAGGCAAAAGAAATTAGCAAAGCACTTTTGGATAAAAAAGGATACAGTGAATATACCCATCGTTGTGTAACACCTGAGGCAAAATTAATTTTATTTCATAGATAAATAAAGCAACTTCACTACACTTAGGAGTGAAGTCGCTTTCTATTTACTTCCCCTTAAATACAGGCTTTCTTTTTTCTAAAAATGCTTGTACTCCCTCCTGATGATCTTCAGTATTCCTTAGTTCCCACTGCGTTTTTTGTTCTTCTACTAAATAATATTCCAAGGTTGCTTTTTGCTCAGAGTGATACATCATCTTTGTTTTTAACATAGCCGTCAGTGGTGTGGCGAGAAGCTGCTGTGCCAATTCACTGGCCTGCTCCACTACTTGCTTTTCGGTAAGCATATCGACTAATCCCATCTTCATTGCTTCAGAACCCTGGACTTGTTTCAGACCCCATGTAAATTGTTTTGCCTTACTTATACCAAGTCGCTCCTTTAAAAAGAAATGTCCTCCTCCATCAGGCGCTAAGCCAATACCAATGAAGAGCATCCCTAATTTCGATTCGTTCTGAGCAATTATAAAATCCGCTGTTAATGCCATGCTTAGCCCTAAGCCTGCCGCAGATCCCTGGATTGCCGAAATGACAATTTTAGGCATCATATATAGTTTTAATGTAATTCTTCCAATTGTCGTCATTACGTCGTCAAAATAATCCTTATCTGTGAAGTCTTTCATCATTCCAATATCTCCACCAGCACAAAACGCATTTCCTTTTCCAGCTAAAATGACAATCTTATCATCATTATTTTCAACCATCTCAAGTACCTGAAGCAGTTCTTTTTGCATTTCCTTGTTTAGCGCATTATAGCGCTCTGCTCGATTTAAATAGATATAGGAAATATTATTTCTACGCTCAAGTAATACTGTATTCATCTAATAAGTCTCCTTTTCCAATATAATGTATATCTATACTTTCGACATTACACATAAAAATCCTGCAAAAATGTAAATGCAACAAAAAACCTACAGCGTTTATGCTGCAGGATTTTAATTAAGATTTATTCAGTTGGTTCTTCTGAAAAACCATAAAGCTCTTCAAGCGGTTTGGTAATAATTTGGCTTACATCATTAATTACTACATTTAATCGCTGCTCTTCTTCCATCAATTTAGAAATATCCTGATGCTGTTGAACCAGTTCTACTACCTGTCGAGCTTTTTCAACCTCTTCTTCGGTAATTTCCAATCCTTGCATTTGTTTTTCCTGTAATTCCATTTGTGTATCACGGAAACTTTCAAACATTTGCTTAGCAGACTCATCATTCATTACTGCATCAAAGGCAACTTTTAAATTTTTAAATTCTTCACTATCACGAATTGCCTTTTCCAAATCATATGCATTATCATAAATATTAGACACGAAATATCCTCCTTAAATTTCTTTACTAAAAACACTATAACAAACGAAATCCAGTCTGTATACCATTTCAAAAAATGCTAAAATAGCTGAAATTGGTTTTTCAATATACCATTGATTGCTATAATTAAATAAAGCCCAGAAGAAAGAAGGTTTTCTTATGTTAAAACACTTGAAAAAAGTTTTTTCATCTTTAGTTGTATATCATGATAGGCATACAAAATTAACCAATAATTACCAATGGTTTATTACAAATGAAAATGAGATTATTGGAATGGATAAAAACGAACTGACAGATAAAGATCTATGCTTATTATCCGCTTTCCTTTCGCCTTATAATGTTCACCTTCCAAAACTATCAGGAGAGGAACAAAAGTGGAAAAATATTATCACAGGTGAAAAAGAATTAGAATTAGATATCACATTTAGGTTCGTTTATTTTTCGATTAAAAAAAACCAAATAGATCCAGCTACATTTAATGAAGCCGTTCAAGAATTATTTTCAATACCTGTTCCAATCTTATGGGAAAACGAACATGAAGGTGTCATTATTGAAGAAAAAACCCTTCAAACAGAGGAAACTATTTCTTATGAACAAATTATTGATATATTAATGAGTGACTTATATGTTAAAATAAATTTTTTCGTTGGTCCTTTTTTAGAAAATCCAGTACATATAAAACAGCACTATTCATCATTAATAAAAACTGCCATACAAGCATCTAATTATACAAATAAATCTGTTGTTACCTATGTTGAAGCAATCCCCTATATTTTAGTTGACCAAACAGACTTAAACTCTCGTCATCAGATTTCAAATGTAATTCTCAAGGATTTTAGATCAGATGACGAATTATTAAATACAATTAAAACCTTTATCCACTGTAATTTAAATATATCTGTAACAGCGAAGGAATTATATATGCATCGAAATAGTTTGCAATACCGATTAGATAAATTTCAGGAAAAAACCGGAATTGACGTGAGGCAGTTCCACGAGGCTATGACCGTTTATATTGCACTACTGGCAAATATGCACAAAGACGATTAATATCTTTGTGCATATTTGCCATTTTTTTATGGACGAACTTGCTATACAATAAAATTAATAAAACGCTTACATAAATGGAGGGAATATGATGGCTGAATTACATTTGAAACATATTCAAAAAACGTACGATAAAAAAGAAATTGCTGTTGACGATTTCAATTTACACATTCAAGACAAGGAATTTATCGTATTTGTTGGTCCGTCCGGTTGCGGTAAGTCAACAACATTACGGATGATTGCTGGTCTTGAGGAAATTACAGAAGGCGAACTTTATATTGATGACAGAAAAATGAATGACGTTGCACCTAAAGACCGAGATATTGCGATGGTTTTCCAAAATTATGCATTATATCCACATATGAATGTTTATGATAACATGGCATTCGGATTAAAGCTTCGCAAATTTAAAAAAGCTGAAATTGAAAATAGGGTAAATAATGCTGCAAAAATTTTAGGCTTGGAGGCTTATCTGGACCGCAAGCCGAAAGCACTTTCTGGTGGTCAGCGTCAACGTGTCGCTTTAGGACGTGCCATTGTTCGTGATGCGAAAGTATTCTTGATGGATGAACCTTTATCTAACTTGGATGCGAAATTGCGAGTACAAATGCGTGCAGAAATCCAAAAGCTTCACCAGCGTCTGCAAACAACCACTATTTATGTGACACATGACCAAACAGAAGCAATGACAATGGCAACCCGCCTTGTAGTAATGAAAGATGGTATCATTCAGCAGGTTGGCGCACCAAAAGATGTTTATGACAATCCTGAAAATGTGTTTGTTGGAGGATTTATTGGCTCCCCTTCCATGAACTTCTTTACAGGAAAACTTACGGAAAACTACTTTGAAATGGACGATGTTAAAGTTAAAGTTCCAGAGGGAAAATTGAAAGTTTTACGTCAGCAAAATTATGTTGGCAAAGATATTATTCTAGGAATCCGTCCGGAAGATATTCATGATGAACCAGCTTTTATCAATGCAACTCCCGAAACCAAAATTACTGCTACAATTGATGTTGCAGAATTAATGGGAGCAGAGTCTTACTTATATTCCAAAGTTAAAGAACAAGACTTTGTCGCACGTGTTGATTCAAGATCTGACATTAAAGGTGGGGAACAGATTGAATTGGCTTTTGATATGAATCGTTCTCATTTCTTTGATGCAGAATCAGAATTATGTATTAGATAAACAAAAGCTTTCCTTTTGGGAGGTTTTTTATGTGTTGTGTTTGGAAAAGTTGAGAGGGATATTAGATAAGTTGAGAGATAAGTCTGTTTTTATTTAACGTCTCTCAACTTTGAGCTATCGTCTCTCAACTTTGAGCTATCGTCTCTCAACTTCTGCACGAGGACTCTCAACTTTGAGCTAATGTCTCTCAACTTTACTCCACCTTCTCTCAACTTTAAAAGCTCCAATTCCCGCACTTTCTAGATTTTCCATTTTCCACTAAAAATTAAAGAGGGAAAGTCACTTAAGACTTCCCCTCCAGCCATATTTATTGTGGTTGTTGTCCGCTAAATTGTTGCTGCGCAGTTTGAACAAGTCGTTTAGTAATTTCACCACCGACAGACCCGTTAGCACGTGAAGTTGAATCCGCTCCTAGATTAACACCAAACTCCTGAGCGATTTCATATTTCATTTGATCAAGAGCTTGTTGTGCACCCGGAACGACTAATTGGTTCGAACTATTGTTATTAGCCATATCTTTATCACCTCCTGTAATCCTATTGTCTGCTTTATAGAGAAACTTATAACAAATAATCACTGGTAAATTGTAGATGTACTTCCAATAATAATAAACAAAAAATCCCACTGCAAAATACAGTGAGATCTTATAAAAAGCTATTATTTAGGATGTGTCATTTCCTTAGGGTTTACATATTGATCAAATTCATCTGCTGTCAACAAGCCTAATTCGACGGTAGTTTCCTTTAATGTTGAATTATCATTAAATGCTTTTTTAGCAATCTTCGCAGCATTTTCATAACCGATATGTGGATTTAAAGCTGTTACAAGCATTAATGAATCATTTAAATACTTTTCAATTTGTTCATGATTTGGTTCGATGCCAACTGCACAGCGTTCATTAAACGACAAAATGCTATCAGCAAGTAGTTGACACGATTGTAGGAAATTATAAGCAATAACTGGTTTGAATACATTTAATTCAAAGTTCCCCTGACTGGCAGCAAAACCAATTGTTGCATCATTCCCCATTACTTGTGCTGCAACCATTGTTACTGCTTCACTTTGTGTTGGGTTAACTTTACCTGGCATAATCGAACTGCCTGGTTCATTGGCTGGAATCGTAATTTCACCAATTCCACAACGCGGACCACTTGCTAGCCAACGAACGTCATTTGCTATTTTCATTAAATCTGCTGCTAGTGCTTTTAAAGCCCCATGTGCATACACTGTTTCATCATGACTTGTTAGGGCATGAAATTTATTAGGTGCAGAGATGAAGTTTTTCCCGGTAAATCCGTTGATTGCTTCACAGACGCCTTCCGAAAACGCTGGATGGGCATTTAAACCTGTTCCAACTGCTGTTCCACCAATAGCTAATTCTTTTAAATATTGCCCACTTTGATCAATCATTGCTTCTGACTTTTCCAGCATACGATGCCAACCGCTAACCTCCTGGCCAAGTGTTAATGGTGTCGCATCCTGGAGGTGTGTTCGACCAATTTTAACAATATTCTGAAATGCGTCCATCTTCGCTTTTAACGTATCCTTTAATGTACGAACGGCAAGAAGAACATCATCTTCAAGCTTTAAAACGGAAGCAATATGCATGGCTGTCGGATATGTATCATTGGAGCTTTGCGATTTGTTCACATCATCATTTGGATGAAGCTTTAAATCAGTCCCTTGCTCTTTCAACCATTGATTACCGACAAATGCGATCACTTCGTTAACGTTCATGTTTGATTGTGTACCACTTCCTGTTTGCCAAACAACTAAAGGAAAATGATCATTTAACTTTCCTTCTATTATCTGATTAGCTGCATAGGCAATTGCTTCTGCTTTTTTTTCATCTAATAAGCCAAGATCATGATTTGCTTTTGCTGCACTCTTTTTTAAAATTGCAAACGCTGTTATAATTTCAGCTGGCATTTTTTCCGTACCAATGGGGAAATTCTGCTTGCTTCGCTGTGTCTGCGCACCCCAATATTTATCAATTGGTACATTTATTTCCCCTATCGTATCTCTTTCCACACGGTAATTCATCTGTTATTCCTCCCTATGTCTAAATACTCTTCTATTCCTCTTCTATTGTAACAAATTTTACAGATATTGAAATAATGAACTCAACTTTCACACTTGAAAAATAGTTATGAGAGTAAATGACTGCAAGGCTTACAACTATAAACATAAAGCACATTGACAATTATATTATTACATAAAAAAACACCTAAAAATTATTTGGTTTTTTACCCTTGTTAATTTTGAGGTGTTTTTCTATAAGTTTGCACGCAGTAGAAGTACTATTATTGAAATAGTCGTTTGTATTTATAGGCATTTCCTAAATAAAAGCTCAAGGGCTGGCTATGGGTTTTCACTGCTAAGTCTGCCTTTAATTCAGTTAAGGAAAGTAATATTTCAGATGGTATATCAATTAGCTGAATTATATGTTCAGCACCGAAAGTATATATTTCCAACAGACAATGTGCATCATAGTCAGCTAGGATTTCCTTAATAGCGACTTTTTTTGAAGAGATAAATAACTGTTGCTCAAGCTCTTCTAATAGTTTTTGGATATATAATTCAGGTTGGAAATTAACCTCTTCTCCCCCTTCTAAACCGCCTATACGGTAGATCCATGATGCAGTATAGGGACTTCCTGGCATTCTTGGACGAGTAGGAGTAGGATTATCATGACTATAAGGGTGATGACATTGTGTATGTATTGGGATTATATTTAACTTTTTTGTTACGTCACGTGGATCAAAGTGTTTTTTAAGTCCATCAAAATCATGCTCTGTATAAATCATAAATGACAGAAATATTGTACGATTCAAAAATCTATCTCCTTTAAGGGGTTGTATAGTAATATCCTGTTGTAATCATATTTTTATTATTATTTGATATAATATAAACTTCTCTGGTCTTCTTATCGTAATAAATATTATGTCTAGAGATTGGTTCTTTTTTTGGTAAATAAACTCTTTTAAATGAATGTTCAGTATAGCCAATCGAACTTGTGAAAGTTCTTGCTTGATAAGAACTCATTTTCGACACTGAACCCATTCCTATACCCCTCAACTCTGGTTTAATTTTAAACAGGGATATTTCTTCACTATTAATATTAGTATCTTCTGATAGCCCATCTGAATTAAAAATAGGTTCTGAAAGTAATTCTGCACTAGTGGGTGAAGTGATTAAAAAAAATGATACCAATAAACTTACAATAACAACCAGTTTTTTCATTAGCATTCCCTCCAATTTTTTATAAGTCCAAATACACAGAATATTATATAGTAGAGTTTAAAGAAAGTCAATTTTATACAGTTTTTAACATTTATTGTCTTTAATATTTTTAAATTATTTACTCAACTTTCGTACCTAAAAATTAGTTGTGAGAGTAGGCATTATATTATCTTGGCAGAATCGTGCAGCACCGATTCTCAACAATGGGCGGTATGTTTTATGAACTTTGTGATGAAATTAGTGAACTTAATTGTGCTCTGGCTTCACAGCAATTAATCAAGCTTCTTGAAGATATTCTTAAAAAAAGTACAAGAAAATGCATAAGCTTATTTAAAGTCAACTAGTACAATGGGTCACGGATTTATTAAATTACATCAAGGCCTATCTCCCAATATCAGTGCGAAAGTTGAGAAATGAGTTACAAAAGTTAGAAATATCACGAAATGACACAAAATTGTACCTGTTTTTATTACCCTTTTTCACTGTAAATCTTTTATAATACATAGAGACAATAAAATAGGATTAATTAAAGAAGACAAATAAGACAGACTAAACTTAGGGACATATACTTATTCATGCAGAAGTCTTCTGGATAAATTTTGACTTAGCTGTTGTACATAGTAGAAGGAGGATTTCGCTATGCCAAATATTTGGACTCATATTCTTTTTTGTGAAGATGTTGTGGATGCAGTAAAAAAGCCCTACCCATTCTCACAGCATGAAACAGTGATGAAGCTGGGGGCTCAAGGTCCTGACCCTTTTTTTTATTTTAACTTTTGGCCATGGGTAAAAGATGAACCCGTTCATGATGTAGGAATGGCATTGCATACAAAGCGCTGTGGAGACTTTCTCATAGATTTGATAACCGCTGTAAAGGATAAAAGCGGCCTATTGCAAGCCTATGTGTTTGGTTTTATTACACATCATGTGTTAGATCGCAATACACATCCTTATGTCCATTATCGTGCAGGGTATGAAGGGAGTAACCATCAAAAACTGGAAATATTAATTGACACATTGATGATGGAAAAATTTCATAATCTAAAAACCTGGAGAGCACCAGTGTATAAAGAAATTGATGTGGGAAAATCATTAAATAAAGATATTATCAAGCTTTTACATGAAATGATTTGTAGACATTATCCGGAACTTAAACGAGATTCTCCTGACTATATTCAAAAAGCATACAAGGACATGAAGCTCGCATTTAAAATTTTATCTGATCCGTATGGTTGGAAAAATATTTTATTTAAACCATTAATTTCATCTTATTCTCACCAGCCAATCAGGGATAATGTTGATTATTTAAACTTAAAAAGGACAACATGGCATCACCCGGCAACAAACGAAGCCTGCAATCAAAGCTTTGTTGATCTTTATAATAAAAGCAGAGCAGAGGGTATTGAAATATTAACAGAGGTTCAAACTTACTGGCAGAATAATAACGATGCCTCCAAGCATAGATTAATTGAACTTATCGGAAATATTTCATATGATAACGGTAAACCACTGGAATTAAATCTGGAAAATAAATATAGTGATGCGATTGTTTAAATAAACCGGTCAGCTACTTGTTTAAATGTAGCTGACCGGTTTTACGTTTTTATTTAAAGCTATTTTGGACTGCGCACTTCTCGTCCCATAGAAAAGCGTTGTTGTTTTTGCCGTAAAAGATAGAAAAAACAACGTTCGGGCACATAAAGAGATTATATGTGCCTGGTTGACCTGGTTTTCCCGCTGCTCGGGCACAAAAACAACCTTATTTAAAAAGCTTCCTCAAAAGTCTTCCTGTACTTCTTCCTGCAGCCCTCCTGGCAACTCGTTTGCCAATTCTCCCTTTTTTAGCTGCATTCACATCCCCCAGAATTCTTGCAAGCATATATAATATTTTTCGTACATTATTTATCCGCATTGTTAGTCACCTCTTATTTTGGCTTTACTTCTACTTTTCCTGTAGTAGTTGTTTGTCTTCTTGCTTGTTCCATACCTTTTTCGATATTAACAAATCGTAATAAGATTATTCCAGCGATAAAGAAGAAAATTAGTGAGAGAATTCCCAATCTGCTTGAGCCTGTAATCTGCCCAATAAAAGCAAACAAAAACGGACCAAAAATTGCTGCGAATTTTGATGATATTCCGTAAAATCCGAAAAACTCTGCATGTTTGTTTTCAGGTACCATACGCCCATATATCGACCTACTAAGTGACTGTGCTCCACCTTGAACAATCCCTACACAGATTGCTAATAAATAGAAATGGAGTGCAGATGACATGAAATATCCTAGAATAACTATTCCTAGATATGCAAAAAGTGTAATATATAATGCTTTTTTTGCCGTAATTTTTTTTGCTAGCCAGCCAAAGAAAAAAGTACATGGTATTCCAACAAATTGAGTAATTAATAATGCTACAATCAAAGAATTACTATCTATCCCTACTTCTCTCCCGTAAATGGTTGCCATTCGAATAATCGTTGATATCCCATCATTATAAAGCCAAAAGGCAAATAAAAATAGTAATAATTGCTTATATTGTTTAATTTCTTTAAATGTATTACCAACCCTCGAAAATCCAATTGCGATATATGATTTATCCCGTTTAACTGCTACTTTTTTTTCTTCTTTTATATTTTTAAGCAGTGGTAAAGAAAAAATGAACCACCAAAGACCAACTGTAGCAAATGATACTTGACTCGCAACGGTTGCGTTAGGCAAACCAAACCACGCTGGTTGAAGGATCATCAATATATTAATCGTTAATAGAAGGCCGCCACCAATGTAACCATATGCAAAGCCACCTGCAGATACTTTATCAATTTCGTCTTCATCAGCTACCTCCGGCAAAAAGCCATCGTAAAATATATTACCACCAGAGAACCCTATGGAACCAATAATAAACAAGGCTGATGCAAGTATGTAATCCCCTTCGCCAACAAATGCTAATAAAACACTGGCTATTATCCCCATAAAGGCAAAGAAACGGAGAAATTTTTTCTTTGCTGCAGTAAAATCACTGATTGCCCCTAAGATAGGAGCCAGTACTGCGACGATGAATACAGCAATGGATTGCGAATATCCCCAGTAACTCGAAGCAAGGTTTTCATCAAGACCCACTGCGGCAACATCATAGTAAAAAACCGGAAGCACTGCAGCCATGATCGTTGTAGCAAATGCAGAATTCCCAAAGTCGTATAGCATCCAGCTACGTGTGATTTTTTTCTTATTAGTCATGAATTCACTCCCCTCTATTGCTAGCATATCAGATGGCTAAGCAATTTAGCACATCACTTTCAAGAAAATTACATAAAAATTACGTTCACTTATTACTTTGCCTCTTCCAATGTCGCAGCTGCTTGATTTGTTTTTTCAATAACGGAAGCTAAATTTAACATACGATTTACTTGCTCATCAACCATTGCTTCCAGCTCTTCTATTGTTGCGGTACTTTCCTCAATCGTTGCTGCAAGATAGTCAACAGATGTATCAATATCCTCTGAAGAACTTTCTATTTCATTAGCTTGTCTTCCCAAATAACCCAGATATTTTATGAAATTAGCTAACTGGTCGGCTATTTTCAAAAAGTCCCCTTCTGCCTCCTGTGCACTTATAGCACTTTTTTGCAGTCTAACCTTATTTTCATTTACTTCTTTTTGAGCGCTCAATGCCTCCTGCTCAATTTCCTCCAGATTTCCCTTTATATCCTTTGCCATTTGCTGTGACACTTCAGCTAATTTCCGTACCTCTCCCGCTACAACCGCAAAGCCCTTTCCAGCGTCACCAGCCCTTGCAGCCTCAATACTCGCATTTAAAGCAAGCAGGTTTGTCTGTTCGGCAACATCTTGGATTTTAGCTGTAAAGCCGTTATTCTCATGAATTTTTTGAAGCAGATTTTCCATCATCATGATTAGCTGTTCAAAGGCTTGGTGAAATTTATTCATTGTTTCCGATAAATCTTCCATTGAACGTTGCCCTTTTATGGATAGTACCTTTAATTCCTCTCCATCCTTTGTACTTTTAGTAAAGGAAACCATCATTTTATCTACTAACTGACTTGTATTATCTGTTCTGGCAGAAATATTACTGGCTGTCTCCGCCTGTGATTGACTTGCTTTCGTAATTTCTTGAAATGCCTGTCTCATTTCTTCCATGGATCGTGAATTCAGCTGACTATCCTCTTCCATCCTGTTCATATGTATTCGAACATTTTTTGCTTCACTTTGTACAATTTCGGTCAGTTTATTTTGCTCAAGCGCAATGGATTCACTTGCAGTTAATGCATCCTGTGCATTCGCTAATAACCTCCGAGCAACCCTTACCTGGATAAGTAAAACAACAAAAACCAAAATAAAAAAGACAAGCGTAATTGCTGTGGCTCTCGAATCAAAACCAACTATTTCGCCTTTTTCAATCACGAAAAAAGTTAGTACGGAAAGTCCCAGTACACCACCAGAAATTAAAACTACGGCAGATAATGAAATTGCTGCTACAGCCAACACATAAAATGCAAATAACATATTTGTAACATAATCAGAGCTCAGAATAATTACAACAGCAACACTCGATAAAGCAATAATAGCAATATAAGGAATTAATTTTATGTAAATTCTTTTATAATGAAAAATACCAATTAATCCTAAACTAACAGTTCCACCTACACTTAGAGCCAATAAATTTTCGATTGGTGCACCTACAAGAACTTCAATACCTACACCTAAAAATAATGAAAACAATAAAATATAAAATAAAATTAGATTCTGTCTATGGATTACTCCTTGATTTCTCCCCATCATTTCCCCCCATTATCTAAACTAAGAATATAGTCCCAGATCGAATTCAGTAAAATGACCTCACCAAAGGCAAGGCCAATTTCTTACTCCCATACAAATTGCTTATACACTTCACTTAATTTCAAAAATGCTTCTTTATTTCCTGAGTCAATGGAGCTGTTTATTTCGTTCTCTAATTTTTCTTTATTCCAACTAAAACATAGTTCATCCATAATCAATCTTGAAGACAATTTTAATTCAAATGAGATTTCACGCTTTGCATGAAGAACTTTACCATCATATCGATAATATCGATAAATTATTTTTTCCTTTTTCATGGAACATGCCCCCTTGTTCCTTTACTCTATTATCCTAAATTTTTAGAATAATTGCAACACCTAAAGCTTAAAAAAATTTCAAGCCGCTTCATTGAAGGATATTTTTACCTTACTAAACTTACTTTGAATTACCCAATATATATAACTTACTGCTTGAATGTTTCTCTAGACTCACCACATACTACTTTGGTAGACTATCTAAGTATTATTTTTCTGATGCAAACTGGAGGCGTCATACATGAATCATTCTGATAGCTTAAAGCAAGGCGAAAAAGGTGCTTGGATAAGCATTCTAGCCTATATTATTTTGGCAATTACAAAACTTGTTATTGCCTATATTGGTAACTCATCCGCACTATATGCAGATGGGTTAAACAACTCCACAGATGTAGTCGCTTCAATCGCTATATTAATCGGCTTAAAAATATCAAGAAAACCTCCTGATGGAAATCATCATTATGGTCATTACCGCGCCGAAACAATCGCCTCGTTATTTGCCGCATTTATTATGATGTTTGTTGGTATTCAGGTCATCATCGATACAATTCAAAAAGTAATAAATGGTGTATCCAGTCAGCCTAATATCCTAACCGCTTGGGTTGCTTTGGGTGGAGCTGTCGTTATGTTTGCAGTCTACATGTATAATGTGAAACTTGCCAAAAGAATACAAAGTAATGCTTTATATGCTGCCGCTCAAGATAACCGTTCTGATGCATTGGTAAGTATTGGAGCATTTATTGGCATTATTGGAGCACAATTTGGTTTTTTCTGGCTAGATCCATTTGCAGGATTAATCGTGGGCATTATTATCTGTAGAACAGCATGGGATATATTTAAAGATTCGACATATACCTTAACAGACGGATTTGATGAAAAACAAATTAAAAAAATCCGCCAAAGCATTTCAATGGATCCTGGAGTTAAGGAAGTAGTTGACGTTAAAGGACGTATCCATGGTAACTTAGCTTTAATTGATATTACCATTCTTGTTGATCCAACTTTAAATGTTAAAGAAAGTCATGAAATTACGGTAAGAATTGAAAAATACTTAAAAAAGAAACACAAAATTACCCATGCACAAATCCATATTGAACCATATCAGTAAGAGAAAAGTCTGTCAGCTTTGGCAGACTTTTCATTAAGTAAATTTATTTCTCTTTATTTGGGTTAACGAATATACACTTTTAAATGCGCAAGATAGTTTTTCAAAGTCTTCCCAAGAGACACTAAATAAAAGCTTCCCTGTCACTCTCTGTTTATAACGAATCGGTCGTAAAACCACTACATCTTTAGGTTAGTGGATGTTGATTCGTTTTATGTTGATAAAAGAAAAACAGTAGCAATCGCTCCTATGACTACTAAGATAACATTTAATCCAACATAAGCTAACATAATAGCAACAATTCCTCCAATTAATCCGATGTGGGGTTCATCAGGTTTTACCATTAAAACACCTGGAAAAATCAATGCACCAAGAGCTGCGTATGGAATCGCATTTAACCAGCGATTTACCCAATCTCGAAATTGTAATTTATCGACAATGAAAGCTGGAATAATTCTTGGAATCATCGTGACTAAAGACATACCGATAATAATAGCAAAAATCATGTTCGCTCCTCCTTCAGTAGATAAATACCACTGGCGCCACCTAAAATTGTACCGAGAACAATTGCCCAGCCTGTACTCATCCCCAGCTGTATGCATAATGTATTTATAAGCATAGCAATAATTGCAATTAAACCAACTTTAAGCTCTTTTTTCACTGAAGGTACCAATAAGCCAATAAACATAGCATATAAAGCAATCCCCATACTTTGGCTCAGCCTTTCAGGAATAACATCTCCCAGAATTCCACCAAGAAATGACCCGAAAATCCAGGAAAAATAAGCAGTTAATATTAATGCAGTATAAAAAAATGCACCTTTTTCCATTTTAGCCTCTTTTGGATGTAAAGCAGATACTGCAAAGGTTTCATCGGTCAACCCTAATGATAATGGTGCTTTCCATTTAAGACTTATACTGCGAAGACGATTCATAAATGATAAACTCATAACAAAATGCCGGAAGTTCAATACAAAGGTAGCAATAATTATTTCAATTGCTCCTGCCCCTATTGCAATCATATTTGCCCCCATAAACTGGCTTGCCCCGGCAAAAACCATCACACTCATTAATGTTAACTCTGTTAATGTCATTCCGGATTGTTTTGCCAAAACACCGTAAGTTATTGCAATTGGCAAGTAGCCAAGCATGATGGGAAAACCAGCAGCTATCCCCTTTTGAATCATATGTATTGACTGTGAATTTTTTTTATTTTCAGCTACTTCAACCACCACAAGCACCTCCCCAAAAATAAATAATAATTAACCTATTATAACTGATGTTAGAATAATTTGAAAGAAGATAACTTGTAAAAACAATATTGACAGATATGGCATAAACCATGTATATTCGATTAATAATATCTTAAAATTATATACAGCAATTCCTGAATGCATAGTAGATTATCTTCTCCGCAGCAAGAAGAGACAGAGTGTAAAGGTGTGAACTCTGGCAGAATATAATTGAATTACACATTCATATTTAGTGGAATTTTACATGAGAGGTTGAATATATTTTTATTCAGCAATCAGGGTGGTAACGCGGAGTAAAGCTTCGTCCCTATCATTAGGGATGAGGCTTTTTAATTTTTCTAAAAAAGGAGGGATTTATATGTTTCCAATTACACCTAAATACAACCCATCATTAACTGAATCGATTTTGTTTTTTGTAATCATTATTGTGCTTATCAGCTATTTTATAATCGGGTTGGGAACTGTTCCACATATTCCAATTTTACTGGGAATCTTTTTATTAACCACCTATGGCTTAATCAAACGGATTTCATTTAAAGCTATACAGGATGGCATGATTGAAGGTGCAAGAACTGGAATGGGGGCAGTCTTCCTATTCATGCTTATTGGTATTTTAATTAGTAGCTGGATGATCAGTGGTACCATTCCCGCATTAATAAACACCGGTTTTTCACTTATTGGTGGTACATGGTTTTACGCAATTGTTTTTGCAATAACAGCGATTATTGGTGTTTCCCTAGGGAGCTCTTTAACCACAACAGCCACAGTAGGTGTGGCATTTATAGGAATGGCTGGCGCTATGGATGCGTCTCTTGCAATTGCTGCCGGTGCAGT
The DNA here is from genome assembly GCF_059698015.1 of Oceanobacillus sp. NCCP-135. Lineage (NCBI taxonomy): Bacteria > Bacillati > Bacillota > Bacilli > Caryophanales > Bacillaceae > Oceanobacillus > Oceanobacillus sp. NCCP-135. The sequence goes on from NZ_BAAKSZ010000005.1 coordinate 106,646, forward strand.
TGTCTCTGGTGCGTTTTTTGGTGATAAGATGTCACCATTATCTGATACAACAAACCTTGCATCAACTGTTGTAGGGGTAGACTTATTTGAACACATCAAACATATAAGTTTAACAACAATTCCGGCATTTCTTATTGCTTTTATTATTTATGTAATTTTGTCACCAGATAAGGTTACAACACTTCAAAGCACAAATGATTATCAAGCAGCACTTGATTCAACAGGATTAATGCATTGGACCTCATGGATACCTTTAGGCGTTCTGATCATCTGTACCATTTTCAAAGTACCGGCATTTGTAGCCATAGGGACCAGCAGCTTAATTGCAACCATGCTTGCAAGCATAAATAGTGGTCTTATATGGACTGAAATCTGGTCAATTTGGTTTAATGGCTATGAAGCCACAACTGATTTTCAGCCTGTAAATGAGCTGTTAACGAAAGGCGGCATTAATAGCATGCTATTTACAATTTCGCTTGTGATTTTGGCATTGGGATTTGGTGGATTATTGTTTGTAACAGGAATCATTCCAAGCATGTTGAATGCTTTCAAAGAAAAACTAAAAAAAGTGCGGACCATAATCGTATCAACTGCTGCTACAGCGATTGGTGTCAATGTATTAATCGGGGAGCAATACCTCTCCATTATGCTTACTGGTGAGACTTATAAAGGGATTTATCAGAAAGCTGGTCTATCAAAAAAGGCCTTGTCCCGCACATTGGAAGATGCAGGCACGGTAATCAACCCGCTTGTTCCATGGAGTGTATGTGGTGTGTTTATCGCAGACGTCCTGGGAGTTCCTGTGTTAACCTATTTGCCATTTGCTTTCTTTTGCATATTAAGTCCGGTAATTACCATGATATTTGGGGGAAGATTAATAGGAAGGAAAAAATAGGAGGATGTGCCAAGTTTATAGGCGCGCCCTCTTATTTTTTTAGCTCTATTCATAAGTTTTATTGCTTACTATTCTCGCACTTGATGTGAAAGACGTTAGTTGTTTTCCGCTGCGGACCGTTGCTTTTTCGCGGGTACGGCCTCCTCGAGAAAGCCACTATGCTTAAGTCTACGGACACGTGCTGTTCCCGCAGGACAAGGAAAGCTTCGACAGCGTTACATCGCACGAAGAAAATGGATCTGTATTTTCGAGGAGTCAACGATCCTCCACTCCAACCATCCGCCACATATGTGTAAGCATTTGTTTGAATTAATCAAGAAATTTTTAAAAAGATGCAAAGCACAATATCAGCGAAATGTGTTTCTGTAGCGGTCGATGAGACCTATTACTATCGATTTTACGTCGCCTTTTATATCTATATTTTAAAAAAATCCTTTGCTGGGTGAAGTAACTGCAGTCCCAATCTTTTATATCACCAAATAGTATCAACCAACCTACGCAAGCCTTCCAGCAACCTAGGTGATGGTCGGCAAAAAAGCGATTCCTCCAGCACATGGATGTTTCCAGCCTGAATTGCTTTCATTTCATCCCATCCGGGGCGTTTAATCACCAATTGTGGGTTCATTTTTTCTTCTTTGATACCAACCCATACCATACAAATATGATCCGGATTTCGTGCTTTCACGTCATCCCAGTCTGTTTGAACACTTGCTATATTTTCATTTGCAAAAACATTCACAGTACCTGCCAGTTCACTAATTTCAGTTAACCAATTAATTGCACCCGGAGTGAATACTGGCTTCGGCCACCATTCCCAATACAATGTTGGTTTATCTACTTGCACAAAAGCTTTTTCACGAAAGCTAGCAATCTCTGTATAAAACGCATTAGCTCTCTCTACGCCTAACTCCTCACATTTTATTGCAGCTCCAACTATTTTAATATCTTCAGCAATTTCATCAAGTGAATTAGGGTTAAGAATAATGTAAGGGAGATTCCTTTCATCCAGTGCTGCAATATTTTTTTCCATTCCAGGGACACTTAGTGAAGCAAGCACGATATCAGGTTCCAGTTGAGCAACTTTATCCATATCAATAGAAAGATCCGGTCCTACTTTTGGCAAATCCAAAACAGACCTCGGCCAATCTGAAAAATCATCCACCCCAACAAGTAAATCTGTTTTCCCCAAATAGCCCATTATTTCTGTATTGCTCGGGCAAATGGAAACTACTCGCATAACGAACAGCCCCTCCCCTAGTTTCAAACTTTTATTTATCCTGATCTGTAATCAGCAATGGTCCTTCTTTTGTAATTACAATCGTATGTTCATATTGGGCAGATCGTCCTTTATCAATCGTTCTCGCAGTCCAATTATTTTCATCCATTTTGCTTTTCCAACTGCCTTCATTAATCATTGGTTCGATTGTAACAACCATACCCTCTTTTAACCTAAGTCCCTTGTTTGGGAGTCCAAAATGCGGGATGTGCGGATCTTCATGAATGGTCGGTCCAATTCCATGCCCAGTAAAATCACGAACTACAGAAAAACCTTCTCCTTCAGCATATGTTTGAATTGCATGGCCAATATCACCAATGCGATTTCCAACCTGTGCCTGTTCGATCCCTTTATCCAATGCTATTCTCGTTACTTCCATTAAATGCTTGCCTTTCTCATCCATATTCCCAACGGCATATGTCCAGGCAGAATCTGCCAAACCACCATTTAGGTTTACAACCATATCAACGGTAACTATATCCCCGTCTTTTAACTTCTCATCACGTGGAAAACCATGACATATTTCATCATTAATTGAAGCACAAATTGCGTAAGGGTAACCGTTATACCCCTTCTGCTCAGGTGTTGCACCGTGCTTGGAGAGAAAGTTTTCAACGAATGTATCAATTTCCAATGTTGTAATTCCCGGCTTTATCATCTTCGCAATTTCTTTATGACATTGTACAAGCAAATCACCTGCTGCTTGCATTTTTTCAATTTCACGTTTGCTTTTTCTAGTTATCATCTATTTTCTTCCTCCCATTAAAATACATTCAAGGATATGTTAAACTGTTTTTAATACCATACAAAATTTCAATATAAAGTGTACCATACATATTTTATTCATAAAAGCAATTAGAAATGAGGGTCTAATGTGATCGAGATTAAGAATGTGAGTAAAAACTTTCCCGGTAAAAACAAAGCAATAAATGAATTAAACTTAATCATACCAGACGGGAAAATTGTTGGCTTTCTTGGCCCGAATGGTGCTGGTAAATCAACGACGATTAAAATGATGACAGGTATTCTGCCAATTGATAAAGGCTCTATTACTTTAAATGGCAATAATATTGAAAAAAACGCCCTTGAAGCTAAGAGGATATTTGGTTATGTACCGGATCAGCCAGATATACTCCTGCGATTAAAAGGAATGGAGTATTTAAATTTTATTGGTGACATATTTGAAATTCCTAAAGAAATCAGGCAAGAGCGAATTGAATCATTAACAAAGCAATTTAATATTTATCATGCACTTGATGATTACATTCAAACCTATTCACATGGAATGCGGCAAAAAATCATTGTTACGGGAGTCTTAATCCATGATCCAGATATTTGGATATTGGATGAACCATTGACAGGGCTTGATCCAAAATCCGCATATATGTTAAAAGAAATGATGCGTGAACATGCAGATAAAGGAAATACCGTCTTCTTCTCAAGCCACGGTCTTGAGGTTGTCGAACAGCTTTGTGATGAGGTTGCTATCATTAATAAGGGTGAATTAATTTTCCATGGAAATAAGCTGGAAATAAGGGAACAATTCCAAACTGATCAAACACTTGAAGAATTATTCCTGGAGCTGACAAGCGATGAATAAAACTTGGATTGTCATGAAAACAATGCTTAAAATGCAATATTCCAAAGCAGGCAAAAGTAATTCACAAATCTGGCTTTATGTTATTGCCGGGCTGTTCTTAATTCCGTTCCTGTTTATCTACATTGGTTTAATTAATGGTCTTGTTGGAGCGCTATATAATGTACTTCAACCATTGGGGCAGGAATCACTCATCCTGGGATTATTGTTTTTAAGTATTCATATGCTATTATTCTTAATTAGTTTTATAACTGTATTAAGTGCGTTTTATTTTGCTGAGGATATTGAATCATTCATACCGTTTCCTCTACATGCCTATCAAGTGCTATTAGGGAAAGCTGCAAATCCCTTTTTATATTTATATTTAACGGCTAGTGCTGTTTTTCTACCTGCATTCTTTTTTTACGGTGCTATCAGTGGAGCAAACATACTATATTACCTTTATGGAATCATCATTTTTGTGTTACTGCCAATCATACCTTTTACAATTGCAGCTATCCTTTTGATGGTCGTGATGCGTTTTGTGAACATTGCAAAAAATAAAGATCGTTCAAAGGTGCTCGCAGGGGTTTTTTCATTGGTTTTTATCATATTAATCAATGTTTTATTGCGCTTAAATACAAATTCAGGTGATTTATTCAACAATCTTGCAGGATTCATTCAGGAAAAAGATGGGTTATTACAGATGATAACCTTCTATTATCCTCCAGCTTATTTAAGTACAATCGGATTAACAGAATCTGCTTCATTTTCTGGATTCCTTTTCCTGATAGCTGTGATTGTAATTAGTGCCGCAGCTTTCTTCCTGTTCATTTGGCTTGGTCAGCTTTTATATTTAAAAGGTGTCTTAGGAATCAGTGCAGGCAACAAAAGAAAATTATCGCAAAAAAAGATAAACAGGCAAATTGCCGCACGTCCGGTCTGGCTGTCTTATATGCTCAAAGAATTACGGATTATTTTTCGTACACCTACTTTCTTTATGCAATGTGTCGTTCAAAGTTTATTTGGACCGGTATTTTTGCTTATTATTTTAATGCTTGATTCAGTTGATTTAACAGGGTTTATGAATATGTTTTCTGAAAAAGAAAGCATGCTTATTCTGTTTATTGCAACATCAGTTCTTGTTGGATCCAATGCTGCATCCATTTCTTCCATTTCACGGGAAGGAAAAAGCTGGCCGGCAAATTTATCTCTGCCACTTGATCCAAAGCAGATTTTTTTCAGTAAGATTGCAGCCGCCTGGTCACTCAATCTGATTGTGATTGCATTGGTTTTAGCTATTTGTGTATTTTTATTTCAATTACCTATGGATATGATTCTGGTTTGGCTCATCCTTATCTTAATAGCCAGCTGGTTTTCAAGTATCCTGGGAACTTATTTGGACTTACAGCAGCCTAAATTAAACTGGACAGATGAGCAAGAGGTATTTAAGACAAGATTTATTGGTCTCATCGGCTTATTAATTCAGGTTGGTATTTTTGGTGTTCTTGTACTGATCTTGTGGAACATTGATGCCATTCAAGGTTTATACACAAGTTCGTTTGTCTTATTGATTGTCATTGTCATTGCTACCATTGTCATGAGCAGATTATTAAATAAAAAGATCAAACAAAGGAAATATCAGCATATTTAAAAATGCAGAGGATTAGCCCCTCTGCATTTTTAGATTTCTCTAGTAGTATCCGCCACCGGTATATGCGGTACCGATAATTATTAACAAAATAAATAATACGACTAACAATGCAAATCCAGAGCCGTATCCTCCGCCACCTTTGCTCATTTCTTTCCCTCCCTGTTTCACAGATTAATATAAATTATGCGTAGGGAAAGAAAAAGGGCAGGGCGTTTGTTTAGTTTTTGTTATTCCGCATTACAAGCGCCTATAATAGCTTCTACAAATAATCGTTCACATAATATATTTTTCCATTTATAATACTTGTTCCATCTGTCAGAATATCAACCAAAACACCACCAACAGCATCTGTATCTTTTAATAAGTTATTTTTCTTATAGTCTTTAAATGTTTCAACATCTGCAAATTCAACTCTTGAGCTTGATCGAATCCTTTCCTGCATAGCTGTATCCATAATCCCGGGACTGAAGGCGATCACTTTATGTGCCGATTTCAACTGATCCTGTTCCAACGCTACTGTCTTAGTATACATATTTAAAGAAGCTTTCGTACTGCAATATGCACTCCATCCATAAACAGGTCTCTCTGCTGCACCTGACGTAACAGCTGCAGCTATAAGCGGAATTTGATTGTCACTAGCTTTTTTTAAGAAAAGGTTTGTTAACGCCATAGGTGCAATGGTATTAACTTGAATATGATATGCCAAATCCTCACTATTAATATTCAACGCCTGATCCATTGGTTCCAGTACTGCTGCATTATTTACTAGATAGACCCCTGTTAGTTCCTGATTAAATATTTCATTGGTTATTTGTGCGAAAGTTTCCTCGATCGCTTTTAAATCACTTAAATCACAGCTATATTGCTGAAAGCTTACATTGTTTTGTTCAGCAACTTTATTCAGTGTTTCTGAGTTACTTCTAGAAATACCAATAACGTGAATGCCCTGTTCTAAAAATAATCTAGCAACCGATTGACCTAACCCACGTGAAACCCCTGTTATAATAGCATATTTCATCCAAGAAACCTCCCATTTCTGCTATTTTATATTATAAAAACCTGTTTTCTATAAGTTTGGTACTGCGCTCTACTCGTCCCAACGAAAAAAGATTGCTTTTGTTACAAAATATACAAAAGAAGATATAAGATACCACTCTGGAAAACTTCTCATAGAGAAAAATATACGAAAACAAGCTCAATCTGTCCAATAGAGCCCTTCTCATAGACATAAAAACCCGAAAACAAGCTCAATCTGTCCGTGAGAACGACTCTCATGGACAAAAACAGCCATAACCTAGCTCAATCTGTCTGTGAGAGCTCCTCTCATGGACAAAACTGCCCAAAATCTAGCTCAATCTGTCCGTGAGAACGACTCTCATGGACAAAAACAGCCATAATCTAGCTCAATCTGTCCGTGAGAGCTACTCTCATGGACAAAAACAGCCATAACCTAGCTCAATCTGTCCGTGAGAGCGCCTCTCATGGACAAAAACAGCCATAACCTAGCTCAATCTGTCCGTGAGAGCTACTCTCATGGACAAAAACAGCCATAACCTAGCTCAATCTGTCCGTGAGAGCTCCTCTCATGGACAAAACCAGCCAAAACCTAGCTCAATCTGTCCGTGAGAGCTACTCTCATGGACAAAACCAGCCAAAACCTAGCTCAATCTGTCTGTGAGAACGCCTCTCTCTCATGGGCAAAAACAGCCAAAATCCAGTACAAACAGGCGAATAGAACCCTTCTCTACAACCAAGCGTAGTCAAAACTGGTATGCATTTCCATTTAACTATTATTTACTTCATTCCAATAATAAACCAATGTCTCCATCCCTTTATCAAAGCTGTCTAATGGAAAGCTCTCGTTAGGAGAGTGTAGGCGGTCATCTGGTGTTCCGAATCCTAATAGCACAATCGGCATATCATAAATATCTTCAATCCACTCTACTACTGGTATAGAACCACCCATTCGTACATATACCGTTTCTTTACCGAACGCTTTTGTATAGCTTGTTGCAGCTTTGGTAATCAGCGGATGATTGGGTTCTACTTTATATGCTTTAGCTGAAAGTTTTTCTTTCTTCACCTCTACTGTAACTCCAGACGGCTTTACTTTATTTACATGATCTTCAAGCAATTGCTGAATTTTAACAGGATCTTGTCCAGGCACCAAGCGACAAGTAATCTTTGCTGTAGCGGATGAAGGAATAATTGTTTTCGTTCCTTCCCCCTGATAGCCACCATAGATTCCATTGATTTCAAAGGTTGGCCGTGCCATCGTATGTTCTTTAGCGGTATAGCCTTTTTCTGATGCAGTTTCCTTTATTCCCGTAGATTCAGTGTAGTCCTCACCCTCCACTTGTTCGATTAGCTTTCTTTCTTCCTCAGCAAGTGGTTCTACATCGTCATAGAAGCCATCAACTGTTACAACCTCTTCTGCATTTTTCATTGATGCCAGAATATGATTTAAAGCCATGATTGGATTTCTGACTGCCCCACCATACATCCCTGAATGCAGGTCATGATCAGGGCCTGTAACGGTGATCTCAATTCCTGTGAAGCCCTTTAGACCATAAAGAATTGTTGGCTGATTTTTTGCAACCATTCCCGAATCGGATATTACGGCAAAATCAGCATGGAACTGCTCTTTTTTATCATGAAGGATTTCATATAGATTCTCACTGCCAATTTCCTCTTCACCTTCAATACAAACTTTTACATTCAGCGGGAGCTTTCCTTCTGTTTTCATCAATGCTTCAAAAACGGCCAGATGCATAAAAACCTGTCCTTTATCATCACTTGATCCACGAGCATATAAGCGGCCATCTCTCACTTCTGGCTTAAACGGATCACTTTCCCATAATTCAATTGGGTCTACTGGCTGAACATCATAATGACCATAAAATAATACTGTTGGTGCATCAGGGCCTGCCCCGTTATATTCTGCATAGACTAAAGGATGTCCTCCTGTTTCCTGTTTTTCCACATTTTCAAAATTTATCTCTTTTAAATATGTAACGATAAAGTCAGCGGCTGCCTGTACATCCTTTTTATGTGCACTGTCCGTGCTGACACTGGGAATGGACAAAAAATCATTTAATTTTTTTAACAGATCATCACGATTTTCTTTTAAATATGTTAATGCTTTTTCACTCATGCCGGATTCCTCCAATTAGTTTATTTACTTCATATTTTAGCATAGTGGCAGGCAAACAAAAAGTACAGCTCAACGGGTATTTCATCTGGTATGTAGAAAATATCAAATCATATCATTTTAGAACCTTTTTAACAATTGTATTACAGACAAAAACTTTTTTAAATTTATCTAAGCGTTTATTTTATTGTTTAACTACGGGTACAGCCATTTAAACAGCTTCTAGATGTTCCCCAAACTAATCCCATTTCTTAAACGATACGTCAATCCTAAATTCATTTTCATGAACATCGGCAACTACTTTCCCCTCTTGTTTGTTGATAAGCTGCTCGACAATATGCAGCCCTAATCCAAACTGTTCACCAGTTCGGCTGGTATCCAATCTAAATGTTCGATCAAAAATTCGATGAAGATCAGTACGATCAAACTCAGTAACATCATTGACTGCTCTTAACCGGACATATTCCTCTTCTTCAATCACGTTAATGGTTACATAGCTTTTGGCATATCGTAACGCATTTTGAATAATGTTTATCACAATTCGATTTGTTGCCTTCTTGTCAGCAAAAATAGGAGATACGGTAACTTCATCCACCTGTATCCTTAACTGGCTTTTTTCAAAATCATTGTAGAACATTAGCATAGTATCCATGACAATTTGATCCAAAAACTGCTGTTCCATAATCAATTGCTTGTCTGATGAGTCAATTTGTGAGAACTGATAGAATAAATCGGCCATCATGGTGAGATTATCAATTTTCCTTTGAATAATAGTTAAAAACTCTCTCTTTTCTGCTTCAGATAAAGAGGGATCATCTAACAATTCCGAAAATCCTTTCATTGAGGTTAAAGGCGTTCTCAAATCATGAGAGATATTGGTTATTTCCTGCTTTAGTTCTTTTTCTCTCCTTTGCGTGTGCTGCTGATCTTGCTTGAATAAATGAATGAGCTGGTTGATTTTCGTGATAAATCGGATGAGGCTTTTACTATGCGTATTTGTGCGAATCAATTCATTTGTACCGAAATTTTCAATGATTTCTTCTAATTGTTTCGTCATCCTTCTAATATCCCAATGAAAAATCAGAAGGATCCCGATACTTACCATTAGAAGTAAAATCAAAATAATGATGATCAACCAGCTACTCACTTTCATTCATCCCTTCTATATCAATCGATGTTTTGTTTTGCGAATCTTTTCGCTCCTATTAGTAAAGAGATTACTGAAATCACAATACCAGTAACCCAATGACGATAATCGAATTGTGCCGATTGATTCATAAAGCTCATTAAGTTTTCGTTTAATAGTGTACTTGGCGTATAATCGAACAGCATGTATAATAGATCACCAGAAAAAATAAAAATGAATAGAAATAGGATAATGATATAGGCATCACCAACTTTTAACATTTTCAGCACATGAATCAGAATAAATCCACTGAGCACAATCGGCACCATGTTTGAACCAGCTATCAAGAAATTCTTGACTGATTGCCCTTCACTAGCCAAAAACGTTTCACCCAATGCAATCGTTAGAATTAGACCAATCACACATATTAACAGAAAGTAACTTAAAGTTAGGATTAGCTTTGACCAAAAGATGGTATTCCGAGAGATACCAAAGGATACAGATTGTTTAATTAGAGACGTATCCTTCCCTGTGAGCATCGAATTAAAGAGCAATCCTACAATCATAATCAGTGGCGCATTACCAATTACGCTCGAATATAAAAACATACTAGTTGCGTAAGGGAAATTCGGGTCTTGCCGCCCTGAATAGTACAGGACTGCCGCTGCTGCTGCAATTAACAATAAACAAACTACACTCGTCATATGAAGGCTATTCTTAAGGATTAAACGATAATGCTCGCTTTTCATATAATTAATCATTTTTCATTCCCCTCCACTAATCCTAAGAAGTACTCTTCTAAGTTCAGTGCCTCCATACGAAACTCCATCACTAACACGCCATTATCGATGAAGAGGCGATTGATTTCTCCGCCTTTCTCTACATGATTTTGGATAGTTAATAGATGATCAGGAAGGATTTTATATTGAATATCAGCATATCCTTGCTCTAGCAATCGTGCTGCTTTTGCTACATCATCAACCTTAAGATGAATTTGTTTCTTACTTTTTTCATCTAAAGTCTGTTTACTTAAATCATCGACAATTACACCATTCTTGAGAAATACAAAACGTGTAGCAAGTAATTGTAATTCAGTTAAAATATGGCTGGAAACTAATATCGTTATTTGTTTTTCTTGATTTAGCTTCAATAATAACTTACGAATCTCCATAATCCCTTCAGCATCCAAACCATTGATTGGCTCATCTAGCACTAAACAATCTGGACTACTCAGCAGGCAAAGGGCTATACCAAGCCTTTGCTTCATTCCCATGGAGTAGTCTTTAAACCGTTTCTTCTTTTGATTTGCTAAATCAACAATTTGCAAAACCTCATAAATGCGTTTCTTTTCAGTAACACCTCGTTGGATTCGAAAATACTCCAGATTTTGAGTTGCAGTAAAATCTGGAAAAAATTCTGGTGTTTCTATCATGAAGCCCATTCTTTTTTTGGAGTTAGCTATTTTCTTGCCTGATTTACCAAATAATTGAATGTCTCCTGTAGTTGGTATTAATTGTCCCGCAAGCATTTTAAAAAACGTAGATTTACCAGCACCATTTTTACCAATTAAAGCACAAATTTCTCCTTTTCCTAATGTGAAATCAAGGGGTTTGATGATTTCTTCATTCTTAAAGGTTTTCGTCAATTGATACGTTTGAATAATGGGATCCATCTTGTTGACTCCTTTGCTAAATTTTTTTATACATTTAGTTTAGCTTAGTAGTCTTTAAATTCCCTTAAACAAAACATAAAGAAATCATAAATAAAGTGAAACTTCATTCAGTGGGGGGTTTCTTTTCATCCCCCACTGAATGTTAGCACCGCACGGTATGAACTAAAGGCCCTTGAACCAATCGGGCCGTTACTTGCTGTTGGATCTCCCACTTAGAATTTTAATGTTCCTTTAATTCTTGAAGTGGGAGTCTTACAGCCAGTTACACTGCGAGAAATTAAACCAGCATAAAACCTACTCCCCAAATTGTCTTTATATACTCGTCAGAAGTGACTTCTGCCATTTTTTTACGAAGATTTGAGACATGGACACTAATGGTATTATCATCGCCTAAATAGGTTCCTTTCCAGATTCTTTCATAAATCTCCCTTTTGGAAAAAGCACGCTCCGGATGACTCACAAATAAGGAAAGAATATCGAATTCTGCATTCGTTAACTGCAATTCTTTGCTTTCTAAAGATACAGATCGTTTTTCTTGATTGATTTTCAGTCCACGCCATACATTCTCAGCCGGTCGCGCGGGATGAGCACTTGATTTTCGTAATTGAACTTCAACTCTAGCTACAACCTCCGCTTGATTAAATGGCTTGGTTATATAATCGTCTGCCCCCATTTTCAATACTTGTACTTTATTTTCTATATCAACCTTGGCTGAAATCACAATTATTGGAATCGTACTCTCTTCCCTGACCTGTTTTATTAATTCTTCCCCACTAATACCTGGTAACATTAAGTCCAATAAAATTAGATCGTATGTATTATTTTGAAGCTGCAGGAGTCCTTCTGTACCAGAATAAGCCACAACCGAAGCCATGCCTGATTTTGTTAAAATCACCCTCAGTAACTTACTAATTTCTTGATCATCTTCTATTATTAAAATTGTTTTAACTTCATTCATATTCATCACCTGTCTTTGAACACATTATCGTTCTTTATTATTTCTATAGATTATAACCAATTATAGCTTATTTTGATTGAATGGGTGGCATGTTAAAAAATGAAAAAGAATTATTGTAGATTCCTTAGTACGGCCAAATCAATAAAAGATAGCATACCAATCACTATGTGATTTGGTATGCTATCTGACTTGTTAATTTATAAACTGATATACCTTATTTCAAACCCTCATTCAAATCCTCAATAAGATCATCCACATCTTCAATTCCAACAGATAGACGGATTAAACCATCAGTAATCCCAAGCTCTTGTCTTCTGCCATGCGGAATCGATGCATGCGTCATTTTAGCTGGAACAGAAATTAAACTTTCAACTGCTCCAAGACTCTCAGCCAGGGTGAAGTATTTAACCCGCTCCAGAACTTGTGCAGCCTTTTCCCCGCTGCCTACATCAAAGGATATCATCCCACCAAAGCCTGAAGCCTGCTTTTTAGATATATCATGGCCACGGTGAACCTCAATTCCAGGATAATAAACGGAAGAAACCTGATCATTATTCTGTAAAAATTCCACTATCTTTTTCGAATTCATTTCAATTGCTTCCATTCGCAATGCAAGTGTTTTAATTCCACGCATCAAAAGCCAGGAATCCTGTGGTCCTAATATTGCCCCAACTGAGTTTTGCACAAAGTGAACTTTTTCAGCTAAATCCTGTGAATTAACTACAACTAAACCTGAAACCACATCACTATGTCCACCGATATATTTTGTTGCACTGTGTAATACAATATCTGCACCAAGATCGATCGGACGTTGCCAATATGGTGTTGCAAATGTATTATCCACAATTAATAGTAAATCATGTTTTTTTGCGATTCCAGCCATTTTCTTAATGTCCGTGATTTTTAATAGTGGATTTGTCGGTGTTTCAATAAACAATGCCTTTGTGTTCTCCTGAATAGCTGCTTCCACTTTTTCCGGGTAGCTTGTATCCACAAATGAATACTCCAAATTAAATCGATTGAGTACCTTTGTCATCAACCGGTAAGACCCGCCATACACATCATCCGTCATTAAAATATGATCATCTGTATTAAAAAGCATCATAACAGATGTGATCGCAGCCATACCTGATCCAAATGCAAAGCCAGCTTCCCCATTTTCCAGATCAGCAATAACCGTTTCCAGTGCATGTCTTGTTGGATTTCCAGTTCGGGAATATTCATAGCCTCGATCTTTCCCTACACTATCCTGCTTATACGTACTTACTTGATAAATTGGCACAGAGACTGCTCCTGTTGCCTCATCACCAGTTATACCACCATGAATCATTTTTGTTTTGGCCCTCATTTTTACTTCCCCTTATTCATAAATATTTTTACTCAAATAGCGATCACTGCCATCAGGAAATACCGTTACAATCGTTGTCCCATCTATAGATTTCTGGGCTTCCCGCAACGCCGCATGCATAGCTGATCCGGAAGAACTACCAACAAGCAGACCTTCCTTCTCCGCTAACTCCTTCACCATCCTGAAAGCATCCTCATCAGATACTGTATACACTTGATCCATATAGTTCCTATCCATATAGTCAGGCAAAAACTCCATACCGATACCCTCCGTTCGATGGGAACCAGGCTCTCCTCCAGCAATAATCGATCCCTCAGGCTCAACAATCACCGTTTTCACTGCAGGATTTCTTTCTTTCAAATACCTTGCAGTTCCCATAAAAGTTCCACCAGAACCAGCACCTGCCACAAATACATCCACATCACCATATAAATCATGCCAGATTTCAGGTGCAAGTGTTTTATAATACGTTCTGGGATTGGCAGGATTTACAAATTGCTGTGGAGAGAAGCTGTTTGGAATATCCTTCAATAACTGCTTTGTTTTTTCGATTGCCCCTATCATCCCTTCCGCTTGAGGAGTCTGGACAATTTTCGCACCTAATGCCTTCATAATGAGTTGCTTTTCTTTACTAAAATGTTCCGGAACACAGAAAATAACAGATAAGTTTTTCCCCAATGCTGCAAGAGCTAGGCCAATACCTGTATTACCAGCTGTCGGTTCAATAATGGTACCGCCTTCTTTAAGTGTTCCATTTACTAATGCATCCTCGATTAGCTCTATACCTAGCCTATCTTTCACGCTTCCACCAGGATTAAAAAATTCAAGTTTTGCATATAAAGATACGCCATCTGGTATAGAAAAATTAGCTAATCGTACTAACGGGGTTTCACCAATTAGGTCATGTACTGATTTATACACAGTCATCCTGCTCGCCTCACTTTAGTAAACTTGGCTAATTATTAAAGGGATTCTTTAAAGTATAGTTTACTTTCTTAGAACCCCTTTTTTTCTGAAGTGCAAGCCTTATGGTGATAGCACAAAACATGCACCTATACTAATTTTTGAGAAGAAATTATACTTTAAAAAACTTCATGCCACTCATTTCGATGCTCCAGCATTTCCTTTGCAATATCCTTGGCACCTTCCAAACTATGGTTAGCCGCCCAACCACATTGCACCTCATTGCAAGCAGGTACTTCATCTGCTGTTAACACATCATTTAAGGTTTTTTCCAATGTATCCAGTACATCATCATAGCTAGCATTATTTAAAATCGCCAAATAAAAACCAGTTTGACACCCCATTGGTCCAATATCTAATACATTATCCAGATGATTTCGAATGTTTTCTGCCATTAGATGTTCAATCGAATGCAATCCTGCCATTTCCATATGCGCTTTATTCGGTTGTTTAAAGCGGATATCATATTTGTAAACTTTGTCCCCATTTGCTCCCTCTGTTACTCCTACTAATCGCACATATGGTGCTTTAACTTTCGTATGATCCAGATTGAAGCTTTCTACATTCATTTTGTTTGTCATGTATACCCTCTCCTCACTTTTTCTTTTCTGCTACAACAAGCCAGACAAATTCGTTCATTTGCTTAAATGTAACATTAAATTTATGCATTGTAAAAATATTCTGCATTACTTCTATGGTCGGATAATATTCCCTTTGAAGATCTTCAGCTAAAGCCAAATATTCTTTTTCAATAGCTTCATTTATAAATTTCTTCTTTACTGCCTCTGACTCAAACATGGTATCACCAAAAACAATTTTTCCATGTGGAGGAAGAATATCAGCAAATTGTGCAACAGCGATTTCCTTTTCACTGTCTGTTAAATGATGAAATGCATAGGTGCTGACAATTGTTTGTACAGAATTAATTTCCGGAAATGTTAGGAAATCCCCTTCCATTAATGTCAATTCCGGGTACTTTTCAGAAGCAATTTTCAACATTGCTTGTGATGGTTCAATCCCAATCACTTCATGTCCTGCATCCATTATTTTTTCTGTTAGATTTCCCGTACCAACCCCAAATTCCAAAACAGGCTCCTTGGAATGTTTCACAACCTCATCCAGAATTTCATTATAATTTGCAAAAACTGCTCTATATTGCGGGTCAACACCCGTTACTGTATCATCATACGTTGCAGCCCATTCTTCAAACAAATCCAAAAACTCTCGCCCCATTGTATACTCAACTCCAGATAAATAAAATAAAGCATAGTATTTAACTATGTTTAGTATGGATTATCCTATGTATAACAATATCACATGTTTCCTCTTTTGTAAAAAAATACGAGTGGCCACTTGTTTAGCTGCCACTCGTACATTTCATTTATCTTTTGTTTTCTGGGAATAGTCGTTCAATCATATTTCCGAACTGGTCAAAAAATCCTTCTATTGGTTCACCATTATCAACATCATCTACATAATTATTCGTTAAATCAACAAAATCTGGATTGGTTGATACATAAACATTGTCAATGTCATTATCAACTGATTTTACAATATCGCTTATTTGCTCTTTCACTTCATCTGTGAGCTCATCACCTTGATCATTGTTATTATTATTGTTGTTTCTATTGGTATTTCTGTCATTATCGTTATCTAGATTAGCCGCCACATATGCATTATTATTAGTTGTGAGTACATATGCATTATCTATTTCATCAATCTTATCTGTAATCTGATCTGCAGCTTCCTCTGCAACATCATATCGATCATTTCTGACATTATTATTTCTGTTATTCGTGTTTCTTTCCTGAGCTCGATCTGATGTTCTTCTCATATTGTAGTCACGATCACCTTCAAATCCAGTATTATCATTATTGTAACGTGTTGGTTCAATATTATTATTGTCCGTTGCTCCATCTTGATTATCATCAACATTGGCACATCCAACAAGCGCTAAAACAAGCACTAGCATGATACTAAAAAATTTCCATTTCATAAAAAACCCTCCTTATTGTTTTGCTTTTAGTATGCAACCGGACATGATTATTATTCTGATTAAAAACCACCTATTTTTGGTAATTACACCATTTTTGTATCAGACAATATATATAGATTAAGGAGACAATAGAAATAACCCTTTAATTTCTAAGGAGGGGTAAAATGGATATTCCGGATTATGATAAAGCCTTATACTACACGCTTTGGGGACAATGGGATGATTTACTTGTGCTTATGGTTCGAACAAATGATGATATGCTGTCAAAAAAAATCCAGCTTTTCCTACATGCTTACCATTATTCTTTAGATGAGTCTAAAATTATGAGCTGTCACGATAACCTTCTTTATTATATAGACCATGCGATGAAATTTGAGCCTGCAGTAACAATGGAACTATAAAAAGAAAAAGAAGAGGCTGCGCCGAGTATCTGCAGCCTCTTCTTTAATGTCTACCATTTCCGTTATTCCCCTTGCCATTTCCGTTATTTCCGTTACTTCCGTTACTTCCGTTATTTCCGTTTTTGCCTTTATTTCCGTTGCTATTGCTACTGTCATTTCCATTTCCTTTATTATTATGTTGCCCATGATTGAACTTATGTTTATTACTATTACCTTTATTTTCTTTCCTTTTATCACTGCCATAATTGCTTGATTGCTCATCTTTTTTCTTGGGATGTTCTTCGGAATTGTTTTTGTCACTATTTGCATTTTTTGTTTGATTAGATTTATTTTTACCATTTGAGTTTATTTCGCCATTTTTCTTTTTTAACTCACTAGAGTGGACTTTATTATCCTTTGGTTTAGTAATAACCTTTTCCGCATTGTCTATATTCGGTTTATCTTTCATCATAGAATTATTTTCTTTCTGTTTTTCATTTGGTTTCTTTGGGGTTATTTCAATATTTTCCTTATCATTATTACTTTCTGAATGATCTATATTTGTATTATAAAAATAATTAATAATTTCCCTGTCCTTATCATTCAGTGATTCGTCCTGTGTATCAATTCTCTCTACAGATTTTTCTTTTTCGATAATTGTTGTTGCCATTACTTCATTCATGGATTGATTATTTTCTTTTGCACTTTCTCTTATATTTTTAGGTACATTGAATGTCGCTATTTCCCATTCCGAATTCTTCTTCAAGAAAAAGCGCTCTAGATTTTCGAGTACAGCTAATTCCTCTTGTTTTTCTGTAGTATAACTAACGCCTACTAACATATTCTTACTGTCATTAATCATTCCTGATTCTTCACTTTTATCCATAATTTTTCCAATAACTATTTCTAGTTTTTCATTATGATAATTGGATAATTGTTTTACAATTATATCTGCATCATCATTTAATGCTTGGATCGACCGCACATGTAATGCATCATTAATCTCTAGCTCAATACTTGGATTAATATCAATATTGACATATGCATAGGTATTATTTTTACCCATAAAAAAATAAAATGGCAACACAAATACTAACAGTACACAAACCATGGAAAGTAATCGAACTGGTATATTCATTTTCCTGGGAGAGAAAAGGAATATCGCTTTTTTCTTAGGTTCCAGTGGCTCATAGAATATTTCAGCACCTATCCTAGTGTCTTTGATAGGAATAGCCCTATGAAAGGTACCTTCTTTCGTCATAACGATCGTATACTGCTTGTGTTTTTCCATTACGATCCCTTTATTCACTTACCCACCCCCTTTAGATAATCCTTCAGATAAATAAAATCTTCACTGAGAACAACAAATATCGCTAAAATAAATTTCCGATTACGCTCCAACGTTTTTTTACTCACATCCACAAGCTTCAGTAATTCCTTAATGGGCAGCTTTTTCTTCCGATGAACATATGCTCTTAATTCATCATTTTCAAAAAGAATCCTGGCTGTTTTGACAGCAGAACTGCGTGCATCCTTGTGTTTTGGTGACGCTTCTGTAAGCTCTAGAAGGGTTAAATTATATGCTTTCAGTTTTTCAACGAAATCTGCAATTTCCTCCCGACGATACCAGGCATCCTGTTCCTGCCGATATTTTTCTTTTACCACAACAATTTCTGTTGGGTTTTCCATTTGCTCTGCATCATAGCTTTCATCCAATGATATAGCTATGGGTCTTTTTTGAGTATAGCGAATATAATCAATCACCTTGCGCTTAATAACGAGCTTGGCAAAGGATAGGAAAGAGCTTCTGCGCTCTGATGAGTAAGATTTAATCGCTTCATTAAATGCTGAAAGCCCAATACTGAATTCATCATCTTGCACTGGATCAATATAACGTTTGCAAACCTCTGAAACACACTTTGCGATAAAAGGCTGATAGGCCTTTAATAGATGATTTTGTACTGCTTCATCCCCTTGTTGTGCTGAGACAATCATGTCTTCAAGGGGCATATCCTTTAACGGCTTACTCATCATCAACTAATAGCACCCCCAGCCATTACAAAATTCGTACTATTTTTTCTATTTTTGGGTGTAGTTTTTGAGTATTTTATTTTATAAACATTATTTATATTTATCATATATGTCACGATGTATCCACCATCTTTATTCTATATTTAAATCATGAATTGCCAGCTATTTTCAATATAACTAATCTTAACGTACTGTAAATACTGTTGCTATCTCAAAACAATTACAATTTGTTTAAATATCAATGACTAACACGCATTAAAACAGCTTTTTCCTGCAATATATTTTCTTTTTTTAAATGATTTTTAATTAGAATTTGGTTTTAAGTCTATCATTGTATTTATACAAATCAGATGATTTCCTATTTACTAAAAACACAAAAAACACCTCCGGTTGGAGACGTTTTTGTGTTTTTGATTTTGGCTTTTTTTGTGAATTATAGGACTATAACTCGTTCGCCCCATTATCTTTAACCTTTCAAGTTGATATAAAATTGCGACGTAAGTAAAGTTGATGGCTGGCATATATGTTTTATAGATCAGCGAGAATGTTCGCTTTCGTCTTATATCTTTTTTTCTGTTTCACGGCTTCCAATGAACCTTTCATATATATATCTTTTTCAAACCAGTCAGCTGACTCGATATCCTCTGTATCGAATAAGTAATACTCATTTTCAATTATATTCTCACTATTTTGTACAATAATATATCGTAGCTTCCAGTTCTCATCATCATAAACCATATCCTCGATTGTTCCTATTTTCCCATTGTTAGCGTGAACTTTAAATCCGATTGTTTCATCTTCACTTCGAAGATCATAATCCAGGTTTCCATCAACTGATTCATTCCGAAACTGTACATTTTCATTCCTTTTATATTCTTCCAATGGACTATTAGTAGGGCCCCAAAGCATATTCCCTGTCCAATATTTGCCCCAACCATAATAACCAATGAGGGAATTTTCAACATCTTTGGTAATCAGCGATTCATCCGGTATGGAAGGACTGTTGCGAATCGTTTCTTTGTTATACTCAACTTCCAAAAATTCATCTGCCTCGTTCAATGTTATAAACGATGCGGGTGATAGTAAAACCCTTCTGCCAGGCAACCATTTTCTTGTATCAATCACTGCATAGCGAATCGCCCATTTTTTATCATCAAAATATAAATCCTTTATTTTACCCATTTCACCATCTGTTGCATGTATGTTATATGTTTTTAGATTCGAAGATAAATAAAACATGAAAAATGCCTCCTTCAGACTGTTTACATGTTTTATACCCATATTCTAACAGAATAAAACAACATTACTCACTGCTGCTCATAATAATAATCTATCGGAACGAACAATCCTACTCTGCCGTGTTCTTCGTGATCCAATGTGGCGAATATTACACCGATTACCTCACCATCTTTATTTATAATAGGACTGCCGCTATTCCCACGATATACGGGTGCTTCTATCATCAATACTTCTTGTTCCCAGCTGGAGAGCTGTGTATAGCCAATAATCGTTCCTTCATTAGCAATCCCATTAAACCGAAGTGGATTACCTATGAAGTTAATTGCCTCATCAGGTTGAAATTCCGTTTGATTTGCTAAAGTTAAATGAGGCAAGTTTTCTTCATTTGTTTCTAATACCGCTACGTCTATCGTCGGATAAACTTCTACAATATCTGCAGAAAACAGGCCATCATCAGGAAAAGCAACAGTAACCGAATCCTCCCCTTCAACAACGTGGTGGTTTGTAATAATTCTACCATCACTTGATATAGAGAAGCCTGTACCCTTACTATCTTCTGTCTCAACAACGACTACTGCTTTTTTATATGCTTTAATATCGTCCTGTGCGGATAGCTTAGCCGAAGTTACTAAAAAATCAATTGCCGGGATAGAAAATGTCTGTGGTAATAATGCAACGACATTAAAGGCAAGCGCAAAAGCAATTAACCAAAACGCCCACTTGGGAAATGGACGTTTTGGTTTAGATTCTTTTTCCTGCTTTGCTTTGGCTAATACTTTTCTTTTCTCTTCCTGAACTAACTCATACAGTTCTTCATCATCAAATTCTTCGTATAAATCTTCATCGATAATATCATGATTATTTTTATCTTTATGATCCATAGCCTCACCCCAGTAACCAGCATCACGATTTATACAGCTGTTTTCCTTCTTCCCTGCTGCATTTGATACATTTGATAATATAGACCTTTTTGATCAATTAACCTGTCATGATTCCCTTGTTCCTTTATTGTACCATGATCGAGTACAAATATCGTATCAGCCTGCTGAATCGTTGATAGACGATGTGCGATGACTAGTGTTGTTCTGCCTTTTTTCAATACTTCCAGTGCTTTTTGAATAATGCTTTCGGTTTCTGTATCAATATTAGCAGTTGCCTCATCCAATATAAGAATTGCAGGATCAAATGCCAATGCTCTGGCAAAAGATAATAATTGTCTTTCCCCAAGTGAAAAAGTACTTCCGCCTTCTGTAACTACTTCATCGTACGCATTTGGGAGTTTTTCAATAAATCGATCTGCTCCAACTTCAATTAAAGCCTGAATTGCCCTTTCCCTGGTAATACTCGAATCGTTCATGGTTACATTGGAGATGATCGTTCCGGTGAAAAGAAATGGATCCTGCAAAACGATACCCATATGACTTCTCACCTGTTGTCTGGACCAATCCCCTGTACTGTGCCCATCAATTGTAATCGTCCCTTTTTGCGGATCATAAAAACGAAATAAAAGATTCATAATGGAACTTTTCCCAGACCCTGTATGCCCGACAAATGCAGCTGTCTCCCCCGCTTTCACCTCAAATGAAATATTTTTCAGAATATAATCTTCATCATTATAAGCGAATGACACATGATCAAATAAAATATTTCCTCGATATTTATCCACCTTTTCATCTACCACATTTTCTCCATCATGATCCAGTAATTCAAACACACGGTTTCCAGCAACACGTGCCTGCTCAATTAACGGCAGTTGATTCACAATATCTGTAACCGGTTCAAACAGTCGTGTCAAATAATCTACAAACGCATAGAGCACGCCAATAGAAATGATGCTGCCAACCCCAAATGAAGAGGAACCAAAGTACCAAATAAAACCGACAAATGCAAGGTTACGGAAAACGGTAACCAAGTTATACGAAGTTAATGAGCTCAATTTCACTAATTTACGTTGATAAGTAAAATGACGTACATTCAACACTTCAAAGTCTTCCTTCGTTTTCCTTTCTCTTCGAAATGCCTGAATGATCGACATACCTTGAATCGCCTCATTGATATTTCCATTTATTTCACTAATCGTTGAGCGGATAACGGTATTATACTTCGTCCCAAAGTGCTTATACACCTTCGTCCAAACAAAGATAAGTGGAATTAACAATAGGCACATGGCTGCAAGTTTCGCATCCAAAATAAACAGCGCTACGAATATTCCCGCCATGTAAATGACACTTGTAACAACAATGGATAATACACGCTCATATAAATCCCGAATTGCTTCCGTGTCATTTGTAATCCGGGCAACGATTTTACCTGCAGGTTGATCGACATAATAATTTATCGGAATACGCTGCGTGTGCTCGAATAGATCATTACGCATCTTTTTGACAATTTGATTGGAAGATTTCTGCAATAAAAATGTTTGATAAAATTGAAAGAACCCAGCAATAATCAAAAGCACCATATACAGACCTAGTAAAAATAAAATCGGGCCTTGCTCAGGTTTGAAAAAAGGATATATTTCAGATAGGGACAACTTTTCTCCTTCAAATGTAAATGCGTCTTCCGCAGTCTTAATCGTAATGATGTTATTCTCCACACTGAGCTGCCCTTGTAAAGGAACTTCATCATTTACGAAATAATATGCTGTACCTATTTGAAAAATCGTTGCAAGACCCTCTGCAGTTTCATCATCTTCTGTCAATCTATCCGTCCTTTTAAAGTAAGTTCCTTTAAATGGGATTGTATATTTATCATCAGTTGTCAAAACTTCTTGCCAATTCCCTTCAATACCGAGTATGTGCTCATCAATAACAGTTTTGGCAATTAATGGTCCAGCTAGCTCAAGTGCCACAGCGATAATTAAACATCCCAGACCGATTAAAATCCCTTTTTTATAATTTAATGCATAATTAAATAAACGTCTCTCCGTAGATGGCTTCATTACTTAGACACCTCCCCATCTTCCAGCTGTTGCTGACTATATTGTTCTTTATACCAGCCATTAAGCTTCATTAATTGTTCATGCGTTCCTTCTTCGACTATTTTCCCATCTTCTAGTACGATAATCTGGTCTGCATGGGTCACAGCTGACATCCGATGTGCTGCGATAAATGTTGTTTTGTTTTTTCGTTCTTTTTTCAGATGATCAATAATCTTCGCCTCTGTCTTTCCATCAACTGCAGACATCGAATCATCTAAAATCAATATTTCCGGATCTTTAATAAATGCACGTGCCAAAGCAACGCGTTGTTTCTGGCCACCTGACAGTGTTACACCGCTTTCTCCTACCTGTGTATCCAATCCTTTTGGCAGTTGTTTTATATCTTCAAGAAAATACGCCAGCTCCATTACACGGAATATTTCCTGATCCGTTGCATCTGATTTACCGAATTGAATGTTTTCACGAATTGTTTTAGAAAACATGACCTGATCCTGTGGAACATAGCCAATCCACGATCTTACTTGCTCCATACTGATCTCAGTCAAATCAACATCGGAAATAGTAATTTTTCCAAGCAAACCAGGATACTGTCTGAGCATCAATTTAAATAAGGTTGTTTTTCCTGCACCTGTTTTTCCAACTACTCCGATTGTTTGACCACGCTTCACTTGTAATGAAATATTACTTAATCGCTTTATTTCTGTCGATGGATATGCAAATGAAACATCATTGAAATGAACGGAGTCCACCTTGGAAACTGCTATTAGGTTTTCAGCATTTTTAACATCCGGCTCATAGTCCAGTGTTTCATTCACACGATCTAATGAGGCATTCCCCCGTTGGAGTATATTAATCAATTCTCCAACTGCAAACATTGGCCAAATAAGCATTCCTAAATAAACATTAAACGTAACTAAATCTCCAAGCGTCATTTTATTTTCAAATACAAGCAATGCACCATATCCCAATCCAATTGTATATGAGAGACCAACAAGTATCTTCATCGTTGGTTCAAACAATGCATCGATTTTTGCCACTTCAATATTTTTTTGATACACATCCTCCGTCATAGATTGGAACCTTTTCGCATCCTGTCTTTCTTGAACAAACGCCCGGATTACCCGTACTCCACGAATGGATTCAAGGACATCATTATTCATTTCACCAAAGGCTGCTTGTGCTTTTGTGAAGCGAGCATGAATCGCTGCACCGTATTTATTCATAACAACAGCCATAATTGGCAGTGGAATTAGTGCAGCCAATGTTAACTGCCAACTGATGGTAAATCCCATCATCGCAACAATCATCAGCATAAAGATACTGGAATCAACCAGGGTCAATACTCCAAAACCCGCGGTCAGACTAATTGCCTTTAAATCATTGGTACTTCTCGCCATTAAATCTCCTGTACGATATTTTCCGAAAAATGTTGGTGTCATTTCTAAAAAATGCGACATTAATCGACTCCGGGTCCATCTTTCTAAAATGACGGCCCCTCCAAAAAGCGTGTAATCCCATAAAAATGAAATCCCGTAATGTACCACTGTCAGCACCAGATATCCTAGAACAAGTGCCGTCAATAATTGCATGGTTAACGTTTCAAATTGTATTTGGTCAATAGTAAAACCTACTAATTTGGGCGGTATTAACCCAATTGCACTTGCAATAATCAAGGAAATAATAGCAAATACATACCTCTTCCAATAATGCTTAAAAAACCAATCCAATTTCTTAAAAACCTGAAACATAAAAATCACCTTCATTTCTTTCTTTATGTAAAATCAAAAAAAGCATACGCCTATGACGACGTATGCAATCAATGAATGGAGATATGCATTCCAATCCCTATAAATTACAATATGGCCACAGACATATGTGACCATTTAAAACTAAAATGAGTAGTATCTATTACTAAAATAATTGATCATTCTACACCTTATAGAGGTCACAGATAATATAAAATTGCTTTGTAGAAAATCGATTCTTTTTTGCATTTCAGTGACCTCCTTTCGCTTTTTAGATTCCCAATAATTATAGTGTTTAGATAATTTAAAGTCAATAACTTTTTTTAAAGAAAAAACTACAAAAAAAACATTTGTCATTTGCATTTATAGTGGCACTGTAAAAAAAGAGTTAACAAAGTCAATGGACATGGGTTTCTTCTTTTTTAAGATTTACACCCAGTTTTATCATCTTCTCCACTTTCTCATGAGGTACATTTGTAGAGCGGGAAATTTCTTCGACTGAAACTTGAGAATTTTTCCTAATAAAGTTTCGTACTCGATTACTATCATGTAAACAAGTTGTGCACATTGTGAATGGACTGCTTTCCATTGGTTGCATACACAAACGACAATTCCGAACAAACTCTCCCATTTCGTCACCCCTTATCAAATTGTTATTACCATATTACACCATTCGGCAAAATAGGACAATAAGTTTTTTGAAAAATGAGACTTTTGTCATGCAATCAATTAAAACATAAAAGTGATATAAAAACGTACATAAAAGCACTAAATAGAATTTTCCTTTTGAACATCAGACTTCCTAAAACAAGCAAAAGCTGCTATAGTTTTTATATAAATTATATTAAAGGAGTGATTTAACTTGCATTTAGAAGAGATGCTCGAGTACAATAGGCAATTTGTCGAGGGTAAAAGATATGAGCAATATAAAACGGATAGTATCCCAAATAAACGAATGGTTATATTTACATGTATGGAATCACGACTGGTAGAATTACTTCCCAGATCCTTAAACATTCAAAATGGGGATGTGAAAATGCTGAAAAATGCAGGAGCAATTATTCGCAAGCCCTTTGATAGTATTATGAAAAGCATTCTGGTTGCTGTCTATAATTTAAAAGCAGAAGAAGTTGTTGTCATTGGTCACCATGATTGCGGCATGTCACATGTCGATACAGATGCACTAACAGAAACGATGACTGAACGGGGGATCAGCGAAGAAACGTTAAGTACCCTAACACATGGAGGGATTGATTTTGAGGAAGAATTCCATGGATTCGATACGGTTGAAGAATCAGTACTGCAAAGTGTAAACATCATCCGCAGTCATCCCCTTCTTCCACAAGAAGTGAAAGTACATGGACTGGTAATTGATCCCGGTACAGGAAAAGTAGATGTTGTTTCAAAAGATACTACCACATTATAAAATTTGTGGTAGTTTTTTTATTTTCCCTCATATTTTTCTATAACCTCCACATACTAACAGATAGAAAAAAACGGAGGAGGAGATACATATGAGAAAGAGAAAACAGTCTGATAGTATCTTCCCTATAGAAATTGATAAATTAGAAAAACTGATAAATAACAAGTACGAAAATAATCCTGATTTAAGCTTTTCTACCTATGAGCATGAAAATAAAAAAATTGCTGTTTTCTATATATCGTACGTGGTTCAATCAGAAAAAGTAGAGGATTTCCTATTAAAACCTTTGTTAAGCATGCAAAAAGAATGGACAAATACGTCTATTATTAACGAAATACCACTCAGTTCAGGTCAAACATCTACCATTAAACTGAATGATATCCTTGGTAAATTACTTATTGGTGAAGTATTTGTCTATATTGAAAAAGAAGATTCCGCTGTCTCTTACTTGTTAGCAAAAAAAGAAAAACGTGCTTTAGCAAAAGCGGAAACTGAATCTGTCGTCGTCGGCCCGCAAATTGCCTTTACCGAGTCATTAGCTACAAATTTGAACATTATTCGCTGGAGCATCCGATCGCCGAATCTCGTATTAGAAAAATTAATCGTGGGAAAGAAATCTCCTATGGAAGTTCGACTCATTTATTTAAAGTCTGTTGCAAATGATACCGATGTCAACACAATGCGCGAGCGACTGCAGGAATTGGAAGTCGATACGATAGATGATAGTTCTGTATTAATGCAATACATTGAGGATTCTTCCAGCACCATATTTCCGCAATTTTATTTAACCGAGCTTCCGGATCGCTTTTCCTATACGGTAAATCAAGGGAGGATTGGGGTAATCGTTGAAAACAGTCCTACAGCTATACTTGCTCCAACGACCTTTCTCAGTTTTTTTGAATCAACAGAGGATTTATATATGCGCTGGAATGCCGGCTCCTTTATCCGGATGCTTCGGTTTATATCCATGTTTATCTCTGTCTTATTAACACCAATGTATGTGGCGGCAGTAACGTTTCATTATGAAATCATTCCATCTCAATTACTTATCTCAATCGGTCAATCCAGAGCTGGCGTACCCTTTCCACCCATTTTTGAAGCATTATTTCTTGAGATTATAATCGAATTACTCAGAGAAGCCGGTGCAAGACTCCCCACAAAAGTCGGGCAAACGATCGGGATTGTTGGCGGGGTGGTTGTTGGAACCGCAGCGGTACAGGCTGGAATCACGAGTAATATCCTCATAATATTCATTACCATCAGCGCTCTGGCTTCCTTCACCGCTCCAAGCTTCCTGATGGGAACGACAATCCGTGTCCTTCGATTCCCGATGATTATTTTGGCTGGAGCTTTTGGTGTAATCGGCATTATGTTTGGGCTCTGCTTCTTAGCTATTCACTTATTAAAATTAACTTCATTGGGGCGTCCATACCTTACACCTATTTACCCGTTCCGAATGGCTGATCTCAATAAAGTATTATTCCGTTTGCCACCGAATTTCCAATGGAGACGTTTCCTTTCATTCCAGCCTAAGGATAAAACACGTTTTCAAAAACAAAAAGCCAACAAGAAAAAAGATATTGATGAGTAGGTGAGATTGTGGATATTAATGTTAAACTGAAATCAGATTTGCGTATCCAGGCGTTTTATTTATTCTTCATTATCGCATCCATTCAAATTGGTGTTGGAATAATGGGCGCTCCCAAAGTTATTTTTATGGAAGCTCGACAAGATTCATGGATTTCCATCATGATTGCCTTTGTTTATCTTGTGATGGTTATACTCGTTATGCTGTATATTCTCAGACAATATGAAAGTGCTGACATTTTCGGTATTCAAGTCGACATTTTCGGGAAATGGCTTGGTAAATTACTAGGTACTATCTATGTCATTTATTTTGCAGCCATTTTATTTTCTGTTGTTATCACCTATATCGAAGTGATAAGCATTTTTATTTTCCCTGACATAAGTCCTTTTTTCATGGGATTACTGTTAATATGTTTGGTTATTTATAGTATTCTAGGTGGGTTTCGTGTAATTGTTGGGGTTTGTTTTCTTTTTTTCATCCTTTCGCAATGGATCTTATTTTTATTAATCGAGCCTGCACTGAACATGGATTTGACCCACTTCCGACCTGTGTTCCAGTCCTCTATACTTGAATTATTAAACGGGGCCAAAGCTACCTCCTATACGTTAATGGGATTTGAAATCCTCTTCCTTGTTTATCCATTCATTAAGAATAAGGATAAACTAAAGCTGCCGCTTATTCTGGGTGCTACGTGGACAACTCTTACCCTGTTAATAACTGTTGTAATAACCATTGGTTTTTTCAGTCCAGATCAGATATTGCGAAGAGAATGGTCATTATTAAATTTATTTAAAATACAAACATTCTCCTTCATTGAGCGGCTTGACTTTATTGTTGTTTCAGAGTGGATGATGGTAATCATACCTAATATGATTCTTTTAATGTGGGGCATCACCTATGGAATGAAAAGACTTTATAAAATCCCACAAAAAAAGACATTATACATTACCTCTGCTTTATTATTAATTGGTTGTTATTTTGTCGAAGAACATTTTCTGATCCAGAAAACAATTGACCAGGTAGCAAAAACCGGCTTTTGGATCGGGTATGTTTACCCGTTTTTGCTTCTGCCCCTTGTACTATTTAAAAAAAGATGGCGTAGACGTAAGGCAGGTGGGAATAATGCGTAGAATAAAGCTTCCAATATTAATCATCTCATTAGTGCTACTCTCGTCCTGTTTGCAACCCCAACAACTGGAGGAAATTGGTATTATAAATGCACGTGGGACAGATTTCGTTGACGAAGGAAAGAATCAACTTGAAACCACATCAATCGTCTATCAGTTTGATCCCGAAGCGCAAAATATTACAGAAACAATTACCGGCAAAGGAAATACAATAAAATCCGCTCTTGAAGACGCAAATGATAAATCAATCTATCCATTGAAAGCTGGGCAAATTCGCCTGGAAATCTATGGCAAGGATGTAGCACAAAAAGGAATAATAACCTATCTAAGCACTCTATTACGTGATGCTCAAGTTTCAGATACGATGCTGCTGGCGATAACAAATACTACTGCCAAGGAAATCTTAACAAAAGGGCAAAACACAACAACCCTCAATGTCGGACAATATTTACATGGGCTAATAGAACAGGAATACTTAGAAGATAGCATTCCAAGGGTTGCCTTACATGAGTTTTCCCATATATTTTCTGATGTTGGCCAAGACCCAATCCTGCCGATCATTGATTTCAGAGAGAACCAACCCAGCTTAACCTCGATCGCATTATTTCAGGATGACAGGTATGTTGAGGAGATTTCGCTAGATGATGCTTTCTTAATAAATCTTTTTCAAAAAAAGGTGAGGAATGCACCTGTTGAGTTTACGCTTCCTAAAGAGCCATTTAAAAAATATCAAGCCTATTCAGAAATGCAAGCAGATTCAACCGATGAACTTCATGTACGGGTTGGGGTCACTGGAAAAAGCAAGACAACATTGCTCGACTTCAAGCAAATGCATTTTAAAACAGATATTGATATAAAAATTATTTTACAAGAATTCTCCGAATTAATAAGTATCGAAAAAGAAGCGGCAGCAAAGCTTTTTAACAAAGAAATAGCAAAAAAGCTTGAAAGTCAATATGATACCTTATTAAAGAAGGTGCAGGAGGCTAATTCAGACCCATTTGGATTTGGAAATATTTACAGGACCAATAGAGAGGCTGGCAAGTTAACCAAAAAAGAATGGCGTGAGAAATTCCCGGATATTACAGTGGATTTTAATGTCAATGTTAAATTAATAAATTATGGGTCATTACAGTAAATGAGAAGGAGAAAAACTGACCTGCTTTGGTCAGTTTTTAATTTAGGAGAAATCATAGATTTTAGTTGCGGTCTGTCAGTTGCTACACGGATACCTCCTGCGCTTTTAGTTTATTCATGATATTCTTCACTCTCATTAACCTCGTCTGATACGAGTCCGGACAATACATGAACACGTAAAATGAATCCAATTACTTTTTCTCCCTCATTGACAACCGCAAGCGGAAACATCGATTCTAGTGCTTTAGGAATTAAGTCATTCACATATTCATCCTTTTTTACAATGGTAACATCATTACGTAATACAGCTTCCAATGATTTCTTTTCTTTTATCCCCTTAATGGCATCATCGATGGTGACAATTCCCTTCAAGTGACGTCTGCGATCGACAACAAATACACTGGATATACCATTTTCCTCCATTTCTTTAACAGCAACATTCAAGCCATCTTTCATCGACACCAGTGCATTTGGCTTAATCATGACATGTTCAGCCTGGAATATCTTGGAACGATCGATATCTTTAATGAATTCAGAAATATAATCATTTGCCGGTTCTTCAATGATTTCTTCCGGTGTACCTACCTGAACAATTCTGCCGTCCTTCATAACAGCTACCCGATCACCCAATTTAAACGCCTCATTCACATCATGTGTAATGAATATAATTATTTTTTGTAAACGCTCCTGAATATCCAGAAGCTCCAATTGCATTTCTCGACGAATAAGTGGGTCCAATGCACTGAATGGCTCATCCATTAGTAAAATATCGGGATCATTTGCAAGGGCACGTGCCAATCCGACACGCTGCTGCATACCACCTGACAATTCATCAGGGTATTTATCCTCATATCCCTTTAATCCAACACTTTCAATATTATCCAGTGCAATCCTCCGTCGTTCTTCTTTTGATACATCTCTTATTTCCAGTCCATATTCCACATTTGCCAGAATAGTCCGATGACTAAATAACCCAAAATGCTGAAAAACCATCGCTACTTTTTCTTGCCTTACCTTTTTTAATTGCGAACTATTATATGCAATGATATCCTCACCATCAATGTAGATTGAACCAGCTGTTGGCTTATTTAACAAGTTAAAGCAGCGAATAAGGGTTGACTTCCCACTCCCTGACAAACCCATTATGACAAACACTTCACCTTTTTTTATTTCCAAAGAGGCATCATATACACCAACGGTATGATTAGTTTTATTCAAAATTTCTTCTTTTGACATACCTTGTTTTATCATAGGGATAATCGATTTCGGCTTTGATCCAAAAATCTTTGAAACATGCTCCAATTTTACCTTTGTTTCCATTTAGCTTATCCCCCTATGCTTTTGAAATTTATCTGCTACACCATTTGTAATCCGGTCAATGATAATTGCTAAAAATACAATACTAATCCCTGCTTCAAAGCCTAAGGCAATATCAATTCGGTTTATCGCAACAAGTACTTGCTCACCTAATCCTGACGCTCCCACCATAGAAGCAATTACTACCATAGCAAGTGCCATCATCGTTGTTTGGTTAACACCTGCCATGATCGTAGGCAATGCTTGTGGCAGCTGAACTTTCCGCAGCATTTGCATTCTTGACGAACCAAAGGACTGAGCGGATTCAATGACCTCTTGATCGACTCCACGAATAGCCAGCTCGGTTAAACGAATGACTGGTGGCAGCGCATAAATCAATGTTGCAAAAATTGCCGATACATTACCTAACCCAAAGAAAAAGATAGCTGGTATTAAATAAACAAAACTCGGCATTGTTTGCATTGCATCCAATAGTGGCCGCATCACATTTGAAAAACCTTTACTAAATGCCATCCAGATACCGGACGGAATGCCAATCAATAAACAAATAATAACTGCAGTTAAGATAATTGCGATGGTTGTCATCATATCTTCCCATAAACCAAAGGTACCTATCAAAAAAATAAAAGCTCCATATAAAAGTCCAGATAGGATAGATTTAAAGTACCATCCTAAAGCAATAATGATTAAGATAAATAACCACCATGGCAGCCAAACTAAAAAGTCATCAATTCCATTGATCGTTCTGGATGAAATAAAAAATATGAAATCAAAGAAACCTTCTAATGATGAATCCAATAAACTTACAAACTGATCTACATAATCCCCTAATTTCGTACGTATATCAGGAAAACTACCCATAGGCAGACTGTATGATTATACAGCCCTCTCACCTCGCATTTCTTGAATTTTATTAGAAAAGCAGCTAGACCAGTAGCTAGCTGCTTCTCTATTAGTTCAAAGTATCTTTTACACTTTCAGCTATATCTTCTGGGACCCAGCTTGTCCAAATGTCTTCATGCTCGTTCATCCACCAAATAGCCGCTTCCTCAGGCGAAGCATCATGTTTATCCATATAACTCAACGCTTGTTCCGTTAGTTCACTGCTCGTTTCATAGTTGCCTAAGAATTCATATACATCTGGTGCTTGATCTGGAAAATCTTTATGAACTGCCACCACCACATCATTTGGCGGGAATTCAGTTCCTTTTGTTTCATTCCATATTTCTTCTTCATACTCCGGTTCTTCCAATAAAGTTAAATCATATTGTGCGGTAACTGCTGTAGGTGACCAATAATAACCAACCCACGCTCTTCCAGCATTATATGCATCAACTAAGTCAGCTACAGCCGCAGCATCTGATCCTGGCATGAAATTATTCATTGTTTCATCTAATCCATATGTTTCAAACTTAGCATCGATGGCTTCCGCAACAGCCCAGCCACTCGGTGCATTAATAATTCTTCCTCTTCCTGGATCTTCCGGATCTTCAAAAACTTCCGGATATTTCTTCAAATCTTCCACTGTTCTCAAATCAGGAGCCATTGGTTCAATACCACGTTCCTCATCACCTTCAATGACATATGTTGGAACATATAAGCCTTGTAAATTATCATCAAAATTTGTAGAAACTCTTTCGAAATCCCCAGCTTCTATTGCCTCTTCATATACTTCTTTAATATTATCTGTCCAAACTTCTGTATAAACATTTATATCTCCATCGCGTAATCCTTGTATTGTCGCAGCAGTTGAACCAGAAGTTACTTCCGTGTCATACCCGTATCCTTCCTCAATAATTTTCTGAGCAATACTATTATGAACCCGGATACTGTCCCACCCTGCATCAGCTAACACAATTGTCTCAATGTCACCATCTGCCCCTGAATCACCACAGGCAGAAAGAACTACTAAAATAGCAGCAGAAAATAAAAATATTAATTTTTTCATAGTTTTAGACTCCTTTTCAATTTATTTAATAAAGTGTTTTAACCAAAAAATATCTTCCTTGAAATAAATGATGGACGGTTTATTTTTTATGTAGATTGGAGAATAAAAGTTCATACGGGGAGTTAACTGTATTTATTAGACCTCTTAAACTCAATATTATTAAGCTTAACGAAAGAAGTATATTTACTCAACTTGACTAAACTGCGAAAATTCGGGAAAAATCACGATTATATAAGGCTAAGCATATTTAATTACTTTCTATTAGCTATATTATCGAAATTTCTCTCAATAACTCTGTTTTTGTAATAAATTTCATACCTAATAAATTGGCTAATTAGTGAATTCCCCCTGTAAAACACATTGATGTTATAAGAAAAACTCCCCTTTCTGGCATAATCCAGTAAAGGGGAGTTTTTCTTATCGTTCTCACGGCGATATTTTCGCTCTCCGGGCGATATCCGCAGTTCTCCCAGCGATATTTTCGTGCTCCGGGCGATATCCGCAGCTCTCACGGCGATATTTTCGCTCTCCGGGCGATATCCGCAGTTCTCCCAGCGATATTTTCGTGCTCCGGGCGATATCCGCAGTTCTCCCAGCGATATTTTCGTGCTCCGGGCGATATCCGCAGTTCTCACGGCGATATTTTCGCTCTCCGGGCGATATCCGCAGTTCTCACGGCGATATTCTCGTGCTCCCGGCGATATCCGCAGCTCTCACGGCGATATTTTCGTGCTCCGGGCGATATCCGCAGCTCTCACGGCGATATTCTCGTGCTCCCGGCGATATCCGCAGCTCTCACGGCGATATTTTCGTGCTCCGGGCGATATCCGCAGCTCTCACGGCGATATTTTCGCTCTCCGGGCGATATCCGCAGCTCTCACGGCGATATTTTCGTGCTCTGGGCGATATGCGCAGTTCTCCGAGCGATATTTTCGTGCTCCGGGCGATATCCGCAGTTCTCCGAGCGATATTTTCGTGCTCCGAGCGATATTTTCGTGCTCTGGGCGATATCCTCAGTTCTCACGGCGATATTCTCGTGCCCCGCACGCTATCCGGGTGATACTTCCATTTATATTATAATCTACCTTTGCACCTCCCGCAGAATTTCAACTACACGATCACGTGCTTTTTCACTTTTATATTCCTTCATCGTATCTCTCATGATTGGTGCATATTCTCTTAGCTGCATTAATTCCTGCACTAAAGTATCATTGGTTAGTCCCTCTTCTTCCATTACACGGGCATAACGCTTTTCGGCAAAAGACCTTGCGTTAATAATTTGATCTCCTCTGCTTGCCTCCATTGACAAAGGAATAAGGAGCATAGGAATTTGTAATGCCAAAAATTCAAAAATCGCATTCGATCCTGCACGTGATAGCACATAATCTGATGCTGCAAAAATATCCTTCAGCTCTTCATTGATATATTCAAATTGTGTATAACCATTTTCGTTTATATTCGAGTCTGTATTTCCCTGTCCACAAATATGAATGATCTGGAAAGTTGCCAATAGCTGTGACAGACTGCTTTGTACAGTTTCATTAATTTTTCTAGAACCACCGCTACCTCCCATGATAAGTAATACCGGTTTTTCTTTTGTCAAACCTACAAACGCTAAACCTTTTTCCTTATTCCCCTGAAAAAGTTCCTCACGGATGACCGCTCCAACATATTCGGCCTTTTTCTCAGGCAGATAATTCATCGTCTCGGGGAAAGTTGCCAATACTTTTCTTGCAAATGGAATAGCGATTTTGTTTGCAAGCCCCGGTGTATAATCCGATTCATGTATAACTGCTGGTACCCTTTTGAGCTTCGAAGCTAATATTACCGGAACAGAGACAAAGCCGCCTTTTGAAAATATAATGGAAGGCTTTCGCTTACCGATTATTCGTGCTGCCTGCATCGTTCCTTTTAATACTTTAAAAGGATCCTTGAAGTTTTCTATAGACATATAGCGGCGCAATTTACCTGTTGCAATCGAATGATAAGTTACACCATCCAATTGCCCAATCAGCTTTCTTTCAATCCCTTCTTTTGAACCTATATAATCAATTTCCCATCCATTACGCTGGTAGACTGGAATTAATGCCAGATTAACAATGACATGACCAGCAGACCCACCACCAGTAAACAGAATGCGTTTCTTTTTCATGAACTGAACTTCCTTTCTATCACAATACGAAATAAAACGGTATAATGAAATCTATGGCTGGTGAAAAAGGAACTTTACACTTTTTGAACATCCTCTTAAAGTTTAATTGATTAATACAAAAAAAGGAAGAGTAATATGCATGAAACATCTACATTAAAAGAGAAGCTAAAACTATTTACAACCATCTTAATTCCTATCCTGATAACCCAGGTCAGTATGTATTTAATGAATATATTTGATACTGTGATGTCTGGACGTGCAGGGGCCGTGGATTTAGCAGGTGTAGCAATTGGCTCAAGTTTATGGGTTCCAATTTTCACTGGAATTAACGGGGTTCTGTTAGCGATCACTCCCATTATTGCTCAGCTGATTGGAGCGAAAGCAACGAATGAAGTTTCCAATAAAGTACAGCAGGGGATTTATTTAGGTATAGGTCTGGCAATCATTGTTTATTTAGCTGGAATGTTGCTGCTTAATCCCATTTTGAATCTGATGGATTTGGAAGAAGAAGTGCGGCAGATTGCAAAGTATTACCTTATCTCCTTAGGTTTCGGTATTATTCCGTTATTTATTTTTAATACATTGCGATGCTTTATCGATGCACTTGGACAGACACGTATTTCCATGCTCATCATATTAATTTCCTTACCATTAAATTTTGTCTTTAACTATATTTTTATTTTTGGTAAGTTTGGTGTCCCTGCATTTGGTGGAATTGGCTCAGGTATTGCCACAGCAATAACTTACTGGTTAGTATGTATGATAGCATTAGGAATTGTTTATAAAATCCGCCCATTTCGTCATTTCCGTATTTTTTCAAACTGGATCATGCCTTCTTTGAATGTGTGGTGGGAGCAATTGAAAATTGGGCTGCCAATTGGTTTTGCAATGTTTTTTGAAACGAGCATTTTTTCTGCCGTGACATTGTTAATGAGTGTCTATAGCACATATACCATCGCTGCACATCAGGCAGCAATAAACTTTGCCTCCCTTTTATACATGATTCCATTAAGCGTAGGTATGGCACTAACGATTGCAATCGGTTTTGAAATAGGCGGAAGGCGGTTTGCTGATGCACGCACCTATGGCTATATTGGGATTAGCGGTGGTTTATTTATTGCTATATTTGCCGGCCTTGTTTTATATCTATCTAAAGATATAGTTGCAGCGCTTTATAACTCAAATCCGCAAGTAATTGAACTAACAAAGCAATTCATCTATTATGCTATCTTTTTCCAACTGGCAGATGCCTTCGGAGCTCCAATCCAAGGTGCTTTACGCGGATACAAGGATGTAAATATGACATTTATTGTGGCATTCGTGTCATATTGGGTAATCGGACTGCCAACGGGCTGGCTGCTAGCAAATTATACAGCATTAGAGCCATTTGGATACTGGGTCGGGATTATTGTGGGATTAACCTGTGGTGCGATTGCTTTATTATGGCGCTTATTACATTTGCAAAAAAAGTATGTACGGGCAGGTGCACAGTAAATATTGCCTGGGTACGAGTCTTCATTCATTTGAGAAAAACGCTAAAGCGTCTTTCCTGAGTCAGAGATCAGAATTCAGATTTGAAGAAACCGGCAAAAAAACCGATTTCGTTTATACTTTCTTACTTTTTAAAAAACCGCCCTAATAGGACGGTTTTTCGGGCATTATTCCATTACAAGAATAAACCTACAACAGTAGCTGAAAGAATAGATGCCAATGTTGCACCAACTAAAAGCTTCATACCAAAGCCTGATACACTAACTGCCTTTTCACTATCGATTCCCTTAACTGTCCCTGCTATAATCCCGATAGACGCAAAGTTTGCAAAGCTGGTTAGGAAAACTGTTACAATACCAATTGTTTTCTCTGACATCTCCTCAAGTTTTGACTGGAAATCAAGCATTGCAACAAATTCATTTGTTACAATTTTTGTACCCATGACGGCCCCTGCTTCAATAACTTCGCCTGGAGCAATCCCCATAAGGATTCCGATTGGAGCGATAATATATCCTAAAATCTGCTGCAGGGTAACTCCGGCAAATACTAATTGTATTAACCAATTTACTAATTCCAATGATGCAATAAAGGCGATCAACATTGCTGCAACGATTAAAGCAATTTTTCCACCTTCAAGCGCACCATTACCCATTGCTTCAAAAATACTTTTATCATTTGTTACATTCGTTACGTCAACTAGATCCTCTTCTTTAGGAACTTTTACCGGTGCAATAACAGATGCAATCATTAAAGCACTGAACATATTTAATGGCAAAGCTACAAGAACGTACACTGGTGGCAGCATTTGTAAATACGCACCGACAATTGACGCAGAAACTGACCCCATTGCAGAAGCACTTACGATGTACAAACGGTTATTATTTAAATGGTGAAACTGTGTTCTGATTGCAATTAATGCCTCAGATTGACCAAAAAAAACACTATTCACAGCGTTGAATGATTCCACTCTTGGTAAACCGGTAATTTTGGAAATAATTCCACCCAAATACTTAATAACTGCTGGTAAAACCTTTAAATACGTAAGAACGGATAATATAGTAGCAAAAAATATGATAAGCAATAATACATTAAATAAAAAAACGCCACTTTCTTCTGTAACAAATCCGCCTACAACAAAGTTAATTCCTACCGTTCCAAATTCAATTAATTTATTAAATCCCGCTGAGATACCGTTAATTATATTTTGCCCGATTTCAGTTGCGAACATAAACCAAGTTGTTAATAATTGCAAAACCAACATAATTCCAATGCCTTTGTAATTAATATTTCTCTTATCGTTAGACATCAAAAATGCTAGTCCGAGGACAATAATAATAGCTAATAGTCCAAGAAGAAGATCCACGGATTTAGCCTCCCTGTATTTTGTCTGAAAAAGTTTTTAATCTAAAATTCCATAGCTAATTGTAGCAAGTTGTCAGACGTCATGCAAGTACTCTTTTTATTTTGATTGTTTGTTTAGTTATTCCCCATTTTTGTCGCTTTTAACATAAGAAATAACAATAAAGTGAAACTTCATTTAGTGGGGGTTTTCTTTTCATTCCCTACTGAATATTAGCACCGCACGGTATGACTTAAAGGCCCTTGAACCAATCGGTCCGTTACTGGCTGTTGGATCTCCCACTTGGAATTTTAATGTTCCCTTAATTCTTGAAGTGGGAGTCTTACAGCCAGTTACACTGCGATAAAATAAAAACTGCTCAAAAAGGGAAACCCCTTGAACAGTCTGTTTTAGTTAATGAGCTGGGAAATAGATCATTTGCAATAGAAAAATGATTGCAAATACATATAAAATCCAGTGAACACTTTTTCCTTTTCCTACAGCTATTTTCAAAATGGGATAGGTAATAAATCCAATTGCGATTCCTGTTGCAATACTCGAAGTAAATGGCATGGTTAAAATAATAGCAAATGCCGGAAAAGCTTCATCAAATGTTTTCCAATCAATCTTTGCTAATCCTTCCATCATGAAACAGCCTACAATAATGAGAATTGGCGCAGTTACCGCTGGGATATTGGCAATTACTTCAATGATGGGTGTGAAGAAAATAGATAGTGCAAATAATCCTGCAACAATGACTGATGTCAATCCAGTTCTTCCGCCTGCAGCAACCCCGGATGTTGATTCAATGTAAGCTGTAGACGGGCTTGTACCGAACATCGAACCAACAGTGGTTGCAGTTGCATCTGCCAATAAAGCTTGTTTCGCTCGAGGCATATTTCCGTTTTTCATAAAGCCAGCTTGTTCAGCAACACCGATCATTGTACCAGTTGTATCAAAGATCGTTACTAGTAAAAATGCGAAAACAACAGTATAAAGTCCATGTGAAACAACCCCGCCGATATCCATATCAAAGAACACGGGACTTGGCGGAGCTGATACAACCCCATTGAAATCTAACTGACCGGTGAAAAATGCAATTACCCCCGTTGCAAACATCCCAAAAAATAAAGCACCCTTTACTTTCAATACAAATAATATTAATGTGATCAATAAACCAGCGATTGTCAACAATGTCATTGGATGATGCAAATCACCTAAACCAACAATATTGGCCTCATTTGCTACTACTATTCCGGAATTTCTCAGGCCCACAAAAGCAATAAATAAACCAATACCTGATGTGATCCCATATTTTAATGAAGCAGGTATTGCAACAATTAATGTTTCCCGTAACTTGGTAAGACTCAATAAAATAAAAATGATACCGGCTATAAACACCGCACCAAAAACAACTTGATATGACAGCCCCTGTGTTGCAACTACACTAGCAAAGTATGCATTTAAGCCCATACCTGGTGCAATTGCTATCGGATAATTTGCGAATATGGCCATATATAATGTACCAACAACTGCAGAAATAACAGTTGCCATAAATACTTGCTCAAATGGAACACCCGCAGCGGATAAAATAGCGGGATTTACCACAACAATATAAATCATTGTTAAAAAAGTCGTCAACCCAGCCACAACTTCTGTTCGGATATTTGTGTTATTTTGTTTTAGTTTAAAGAAATTATTCACTTAATACACCTTTCTTTCCGAATGATTTTATCAACAATATATATAATATTCGTTTTTTATTTATTTTGCAATGGGAATCAGAAAAAAATTAATTTGTTTATCCATCGGTTAACTTCCGACAAATCTTATCTATTAACTGACAATTAGAAAATATAACATCAACTATAAAGTGAAACTTCATTCAGTGTGGGTTTCCCTTCCTCCCCGACTGAATGTTAGTACCTCATGGTATGACCTAAAGATCCTTGAACAGAATCAGGAAATTTACGGGCTGTTTTGCCCCACCTTCACGTTTGGGATTTCTCACGCTTGGAGGAGGGGGGATTTCAGCCCGTTAATGCGTGATAAATGAAGTACATATTATTATTTCCAATAAATCAAAAAATCCTCGCCTTGATTCTCATCAAAGCGAGGATTTTTAATGAAAGTTATTATCCTTCTAGTAATAAGTCATATGGATCCTCTAATAATTGTTTGATCCGTACCAGGAATTGTACTGCTTCTTTTCCATCAACGATGCGGTGATCATAAGATAACGCAAGATACATCATTGGGCGAACCTCGATGGAATCATCAGGCATTACCATTGCACGTTTTTGGATGTTATGCATTCCCAGGATACCAACCTGTGGTGCGTTAAGAATTGGTGTTGAAAGCATGGATCCAAATGTACCGCCATTGGTAATGGTAAATGAGCCACCTGTTAAATCATCCAGTGCCAGGTTATTATCACGTGCTTTTTTGCCAAGATTTCCAATTTCACGTTCTACTGCTGCAAAGTCCAATCTATCTGCATCGCGAACAACAGGAACAACCAATCCATCATCTGTTGATACAGCAATACCGATATCATAGAATTTTTTTAATACTAGTTCTTTACCTTGAATTTCAGCATTCAAATACGGGAATTCTTTCAATGCACCAATAACAGCTTTCGTAAAGAATGACATAAAGCCAAGTTTTACACCGTGTTTTTCAATGAATTTTTCTTTACGCTCATTGCGAAGCTTCATCACATTGGTTAAGTCCACTTCATTAAATGTAGTCAGCATTGCTGTTTCCTGCTGAACTTCAACAAGATTTCTGGCAATTGTTTGACGGCGGCGAGTCATTTTCACACGCTCAACCGGTTTATCAAATGCTGTTTTAGCAGTTTCTTTCTTATCTTCTTTTTCCGGCTTGGACGCTTTCTGTTCGCTTACGCTTTTTGCAGCAGCCTCTATATCCTCTGGACGAACTCGGCCAAGTGGGTCTCTTGGACTGACTGAGCTTAAATCAATGTTAAGCTCACGGGCACGTTTTCTTGCCGCTGGTGATGCAATAACATCATGTTTACTACTGCTTGATTCTTGCTTTTCTTCTTTTTTAGGTGTGTCAGCTTTATCTTCCATAACTAGCTCTTCTTTTTTCTCTTCTTTAGGTGCTTCTTCCTCCTCAGAGGTTTCCCCACCTGCTTCACCATTTTCATCTAACTTTGCGATTGTGTCACCAACTTCAACATCATCGCCCTCTTCACTTGTAATTTCTGTGATAACACCGGCGAAATCAGAATTAACTTCTACATTGACTTTATCTGTTTCCAATTCGACAATCGGATCCCCTTTTTCGATTTTATCCCCTTTTTTAACTAACCATTCGGCGATTGTACCTTCTGTAATAGATTCTGCTAGTTCAGGTATTTTAATTTCTTTCATTGGAATCTCCTCCTTTTAACGGGTTAATTGCTTTTCTTACAACTTGGCTTTGTTCCGTTTTATGCACATTTGGTACGCCAACTGCAGGTGAAGAACGATCCGGGCGTCCAATGTAACGTAATGTTTGACCATCTTGTAGGAGATCTCTTAAATAATCATCTACAAAATCCCAGCTCCCCATATTTTTTGGTTCTTCCTGTACCCAAACAATTTC
This sequence comes from Oceanobacillus sp. NCCP-135, assembly GCF_059698015.1. Classification (NCBI taxonomy): domain Bacteria; kingdom Bacillati; phylum Bacillota; class Bacilli; order Caryophanales; family Bacillaceae; genus Oceanobacillus; species Oceanobacillus sp. NCCP-135. Next base: position 148,731 of record NZ_BAAKSZ010000005.1, read on the forward strand.
CTTTAATTTCGGTAACTCTTGCAATTCTTTCTTTAATTCCTTTTTAGGGAATGGATAAATTTGTTCAAGGCGTAGTACGCGCAACCAATCAAAGTTTTCCTCTGAATTATCTAATGCTTCTTCAATATCAACCATAATCTTACCACTTCCAATTAATAAGCGTGTTGCATCTTTCTTGCTCACTTTTAGATTTGGCTGCTCTCTTAAGGTTTGAAAATTACCTTCAGTAAACTCTTCTGCCACTGATGCAACACGCTGATTACGTAAGAGACTTTTCGGTGTCATCAGAATTAACGGCCTTGCTTCCTCCCTACCACGCATTGCAGCTTGCCGGCGAATCAAATGGAAAAACTGTGCTGCTGAAGTTACATTCGCAACAATCCAGTTGTTTTCAGCGGCCATTTGTAGAAAACGTTCCAAACGTGCACTTGAGTGTTCCGGACCTTGACCTTCATATCCATGTGGCAGTAACATAACCATATTAGACTTTTCGCCCCATTTAGCACGGGATGCAGAAATAAACTGATCAAACACAACTTGAGCAGCATTGGCAAAATCACCAAATTGCGCTTCCCAAATAACCAATGTATTTGGTGACTGAACACTATAACCGTATTCAAATCCTAACACCCCAGCTTCTGATAACGGGCTGTTACGAACATCAAACGATGCTTTCGCTTCATCCAATCCATGCATTGGACTGTATTTCTCATTCGTTTCGATATCATGCAAAACAATATGACGGTGTGCAAACGTTCCTCGTTCTGAATCCTGACCTGTTAAGCGAATAGGGATACCATCCTGTAATATTGATGCATATGTTAATGCTTCACCAGCACCCCAGTCTGCTTTATTTCCTTTTTCCAAAACATTTTCACGACGCTTTAAGATTTTCTCAAGCTTTTTAAAGCCAGTGAAACCTTCCGGACGATTCAGTAAACCTTTATTTAAAGCTTTCAATGAATTAAGATCCACTGCTGTTTCAAATTGATCAAGCCCATTCGTAAGTGCTTTAGGCATTTCCTCTGCCTCTGCTTGACCTGCTTCATTTTCCTTCATACTATCATAAATAGTACGTAAATCATCTTCAACCTTTTCTTGGATTCCTTTAAACTCTTCCGCACTGATAACGTTTTTGTCCTCTAAAACTTTAGCAAATACGTTTGCTGCCGTCGGATGTTTATCAATATCGCGATATAGTTTTGGTTGCGTTGTTCTTGGCTCATCCATTTCATTATGACCATAACGACGATAACCAACTAGATCAATTAGAAAATCCTTATTAAACTTTTGACGATATTCATAGGCAATTTTAATCGCTGAAATACAAGCAATTGGATCATCCGCATTTACATGGATGATTGGAATCTCAAAACCCTTTGCTAAATCACTAGCATAACGTGTTGAACGACCATCGCCTTGATTCGTTGTATATCCGACAAGGTTATTTGCGATGATATGGAGTGTACCGCCTGTGGTGTATCCTGGTAATCCACTAAGGTTTAGCGTTTCAGCAACAACACCTTCCCCGATAAATGCAGCATCCCCATGAATAAGAAGCCCAAATGCTTTATTCAAGTCACGTTTTGGATAGCCTTTATCTGAACGATTATCCTGAGCCGCACGAGTAAATCCTTCTACAACAGGATTTACAAATTCTAAGTGAGATGGATTGTGCGATAATATAATACGTGTTTTTGTTTCATCTCCATCTTTGACATCCCTCGTTGCACCAAAGTGATATTTCACATCCCCGGTCCAACCATAATTAATTCCCATAGACCCTTCAGAAGGCATCAATTCCTTATCAGGTGAATGGTGGAATTCAGAAAAAATCTTATCATACGGTTTTCCAAGCACATGCGCAAGCACCGATAAGCGACCACGGTGCGCCATACCCATCATGATGTTTTCAATTTTATCATCAATTGCATATTTTACAATTTGGTCTAGCATCGGAACCATTGCTTCCAATCCTTCAATGGAAAAACGTTTCTGACCAACAAATGTTTTTTGTAAAAATGCCTCAAATCCTTCTACATGTGTTAGTCGTTCAAGTAATTGTTTCTTTTCAACATCGGTTAAATCTAATCGCGCTTCTCCAGCTTCAATTAACTGTTGTAACCAATTCCGTTCCTGATCATTATTTAAATGATCATACTCAAAAGCAATCGTACCAGAATAATATTTCTTCAGTTCTTTAATTACATCTAAACCATTTTCAATATTTCCTGGTGCATTCTCCCATAACCAGGATGCTGGCATGTTTTTTAAATCATTATCATTCAATCCGTAATGCTTCGGATCAACTAAACTTGACTTTCGTTCTTTGTGAATACTAACAGCATATATATCCGCCTCCAAATGCCCAAAACGACGAATACCCTCAACAAGTTTCATCGCTGAGGTTAGCTTCTTAACATTATTTATTGAAGGTTGTCCAGATGTTGCCTGGTCTTGTACCTCTGATTGAAATGACCGTTCTGGTGCTCCATACCTATCGAACATTGCTTTTATAGATGGATCAACAGCTTCTGGATCCCCTTTGTACAAATCGTATTGCTCTTCAACATACCCCAAGTTCGGGCCATGAAATTCTCCCCAGAATCTTTTAATAGATTCTTCACTCTGTGCCACTTTAGATACCCCCAGTAGATGTTAACTTTTTCCTTTATGTAACGCTTCGGAGCGCTCCATATTTATTATAGAACTGTCTAATAGCTTCATCAACTAATATACCTTATTTTATTTGATGAAACAATATATGTGAGACCTTTATGGAAGAAAAAAATTAGTTTGAATTTTCATGTTTATTTTCGTTTAAAAAATCAGCTCTATAAAGTGACATTTTTGCTAATTATAAAGGTATCTATTCCCTTTTTAAAATTTATTCGGTATAATAAGGGCATAATTTAAATATACGTTCTTTTACATAGATACAAAGGAGGAAGTCCGAAATGAAATTACTATTACTATTTGGTGTAATTATTACGTTTTTAGTATCTTGCTTCACTTCAGGTTATGAAGCAAAACCTGGTGTACCGAGAAAAAATCAATAAACAATATAAAACCGTCCTGTTGATCACAAATTACAGGACGGTTTTTCATTAAGGTAGTTTTGCTGCGAAGATTACAAACTTATAAACAGGATCTTCTAAGTCAGCTCAGGAAATCCCTGCTGCCTTAATGCTTCATAAATTATTATTGCTGCTGTGTTAGATAAGTTTAATGAACGAACTTTATCATTCATATGAATTCTTAAACATCTATCTTCTTTACCTGCCAGCAGTTCTTTTGGAATACCATTTGTTTCTCTGCCAAAAACAAAGAACAAATCACTTTCAACACTGTTAAACTTGAAATCTGTATAATGCTTTGTGCCGAAGTTTTCTATATAATAGTAAGCTCCCTCAGAGTATGTCTTATATAAATCCTCCATTGAATTATGTTCTTTAATATCAACATTTTTCCAATAATCCAACCCAGCACGACGCAGCATTTTGTCATCGGTTGAAAATCCAAGTGGATGAATTAAATGAAGTGTTGTATCTGTAGCTAGACAGGTTCTTGCAATATTTCCTGTATTTGCAGGGATTTCTGGTTGAAATAATACTACATGTAAACTCACTTTCTCATTCTCCTTACTATCTTAACTGACCTATCTATTATACCATTTTTACTCACCAATCCGGAAAAATTTATACTGAATATCCGGGGTCCAGGCAGTGGAATCCTCATAAGACCAATAGCGATTACGACTATTATCTGTATGTGCATTAACCAGTGGCATATCGTAAGCATCCTTCGCTACTACAATTGTATTATGATCCCACCTGCCGTCACCTTGAAAATCATAACATATAATATCACCTGAAATAAGCTCCTTGGCACTTTGAACTTCCTTTCCCTGCAGTCCTTTCGTTGAACCACTTAAATACCATCTTAGGGAATGTGCTACCGCCCAGCTGAAACTCCAATTATCATCTGTATACCACCAGCCTCTGCTTCTGTTAGGAGCACCGTGCATTGGAGCACTTCCCGCACGTACACATTGGGATACATAATTCGTGCAATCAACAGCAAATTTCCTGTAATCAGGATTGTAGCTGTTCCACCACCGTTCAGCATAACGCACCGCAGCTTGGCGGTCATATGAAAACCGATTATCATCTCCATTCCGAATATGATCCGGTGTAATCGATTGCTCTACTTTTTGTAGCATTCTTGGTTCTTCTGTATGATCTATAATTTTTCCATCTTTTAAACGAAATTGATATGGAATAACCTGTTCCTCCAAATGGAAATGATCGCCTTGTTTCATTAAAAAAGCTACGTGAAGCAAATAACGATAAATCCATTTGCTATCATAGCGAATCCTTCCGAAAATATGGCCATCACCTTGAATCCGAACTATTTCTGTATCATGTTTTTTACATACATCTTTTTTTCTTACCCACCAATCAGCATTTCGTTCCGATTGGAAAAAATCCAACCACATCTCCTTTAATTTTTCCATTTAAATCCCCTCCACGAATAGTATATGGAAGGGAAGCTTGGCAAAAGTCTAATTTTTGAACAATAGAAAAGGTGTATATAGCTACAGTGCTTTTTTAACACTTTTTCCCTAAAAGTATACATATAGCAATATACCAACAAGAAAAATAGGAAGTGCAAATATCCCCGCAATCAGAGAAACCTTCGTTCGTCTTGAGCGATCCTCTTTACTCTCCGTGTGATAATTAGCCTGCAGTTGCCGCCCACTAATGAATGAACCACTGGTCAAGCCACCTATTAGAAAAGCAATTATTGCAATTCCAAGCGCAATAGCCCCATAATACTGCGTGTTCTTCGTAACATATCCCAGCGATAATAGAATAAATGCCAGACCACAGCTGATGAAAAAGGATTTCTTCAAACTATTAACCCCTTTGTAAATTATTATGTTCCTCATTTTTCATCCTTGCTATAATCTACGAAGAAATAAGCAAAAGGTTTCAAAATTAATTAAAGGATAGCTTCTTTCCAAAATCCAAGCCTTTTTCCATTTCATATAAAACCTGTTCATCCTGCTCTGTTTCCATTGCTGATTTGATTGCCTCATTAGCTTCCTCTGTACCGATTCTCCCAAGTGCCCAGGCAGCTGTACCACGAATAACTGGTCTTGGGTCATTTTTCATTACAGCAATCATCTCCTCAACCGCAGTTTCATCTTTAAAATGAGCAAGTGCAATCATCGCATTACGCTGCAGGGGCTTTTTTCCCCGCCAGGAGCCTGCTACATGACCAAATGTTTCCTTGAATTCACGATTGGAAATTCGAAGCATGGGCTTTAGTTTCGGTTTAGCAATTTCATTTTCCGGTTCGAACTCCGGATGTAGATGAAAATCTACCTTTTTATTTCTTGGACAAACTACCTGACATGTATCACAGCCGTACAATCGATTGCCGATTTTTGTGCGAAATTCATCTGGCAGAAAATCCTTTGTTAGTGTTAAAAACGCAATACAGCGCTGAGCATTTAATTGCCCTCCCTGTACAAGTGCCCCTGTTGGACAAGCATCAAGACATTTCCTGCAGTCGCCACAGCTATCTTCAACAGGTTCATCAGGCACAAATGGGATATTGGTAATCAGTTCACCCAAATAAACAAAAGAACCAAACTCGGGCGTAATGATAGTAGTATTTTTCCCACTAAAACCAATTCCGGCTCGTTCCGCAACAGCTCGATCTGAAAGCTCCCCGGTATCGACCATCACTTTATTTACTGCATCCGGAATCTTTTCGTTGATAAAGACAGAAAGTTTCTCCAGACGATCCTGTAAAACAACATGATAATCAACGCCCCATGACGCCCGGGCAAATATACCACGCCTCTCCTCCCTCGTACCTTTTGGTGCATTCTTCATCCGTGATGGATAAGCAAGAGCAACGGAAAGGATCGATTGCGCTTCTGGTAATAAACGACGTGGCTCCGTTCGTTCTTCTATCGAGCCCTTCTCAAATCCTGATTGATATTTCAGTGATTGCTGCCGCTTCAACCTTTCTTTTAATTCCCCAAATACATCTGCAGAGGCAAAGCCAATTTTATCAATACCAATTTCTTTGCTGTATTCGATTATTTCCTGTTTTAGTTTCTCGATATTCATTTGAATTGCCTCCCTTCAAGTTCTGGTTTACTTTTGCTGTTCGCATTCGATTCAACACTGCTGCAATTTCATATCTGCGTGGTCGTGCAATATCTCCCGGATGCTGCTCTTTAAATACAGTAAAAGATGCTAACCCTTTTTGTTTCATCTGCTCTTCAATTTTATTTAACAGTTCTTTTAATAAGACCTGCCCAAGTCCATTTGTCCGATCTAAATACTGAATGATTTCAGCAATCATGCGAGTCTGAGAATCGTCAACAAGCTGTTCTGTATCCTCAAAAGTAATTTCCGTTCTTCCCATTAAAATTTTCTTTAATCCTTTAGCTTGCACTTTTGCACGATTACCTTTTTTTGTTTGCAAAGAGGATTGCTGAAAATATCGCTGGCTAATCGATCCAAACGAACCTGCTAATAAGGCATCACGCTCTAGTGGGTATTTTTTCATGATTTCATTTGCCTCATGTGTTACATTATGAGGAATATATGCTTCCATCATAATCACTGTATCTGCTGCTATAAAATAATCACCAGAACCACCCATTACAAGTACTGTTGACACATCATGCGCTTCATTCAGCTGTTTTATTTTATCAATAAATGGGGTGATTGGCTCCTTGTCTTTACTCACCAATTGCTGCATCCGATGATCACGAATCATAAAGTTGGTTGCACTAGTATCCTCATCAATCAGCAATGTTGATGCACCAGCCTCGAGTGCCTCCATAACATTAGCAGCTTGAGATGTACTTCCACTTGCATTCTCTGTGGAAAAAAATGCGGTATCCTGTTTATGAGGAAGATTATTAATAAATGGTGAAATATTCACCCCGGTAATTTGCCGGCCATCTTCAGCACGTATTTTTACAGCATCTGGATCTGTCAGAACATATTCACGTCCATCCCCTTTGGCGTGGGAATAAACGCCACGTTCGATCGCTTGCAGAATAGTACTTTTTCCATGATAGCCCCCACCAACAATTAATGTAATCCCTTTGTTTATAGCCATCCCTTTAATTGGTTTAGTCTGATAAGGAATTTCTATTGTTACTTCATTTTCTGCTGGACTTTGGAACTTAATCGCATCCTTCATTGGCCGATTGCTTACCCCGCTCTCTCTAGGCAGAATCGCTCCATTTGCTATAAAAGAAATCCAGTTATTCTTTTGCATCTCCTCTCGGATGGCCTCTTGTTGATCAGCAAGCTTTATCGCATTATCAATTTCTTCATTTGTTATAGAAAAAATCGATTTTTTAATAATCATCGGGATAGCCTTAGCAAATAATTTTTCTGCATCCCTTCCGTTAATTCTCCGTCCATTCGCTGGCAAGCCTACTGATATACATATCGTTATGGATTCGGAATTAATTTGGACAGCACTTCTTTCCAGAACTTCCTGCCCTGGTGTATCAAATAAAATCAACCCACTCTTACCTGAGCCATTGATTGAGAATTGTTGACTAGCAATTGTCTCGCCAACCCTACGTGCTAATGCATCCTCAGCGGCAATTCTTCTGGCATATGTTTCAATCCATTCATTTGCAATGGAGCGTTTTTGCTGCGAAATAGTGATTCGAATCTTTGAAGGTGCAGCAAACGGATCCCCCTGCACATAATCTATATATAAATCAAAATTATCATATTTGTGATAACCTTGAACACTTTTATATGCTTTATAGCTTTTATTATCGAGTTGTTTTAATTGCTGAAGTAATTTTTTCATTAGAATCCCTCACAAGTAGAAGCTTATTTTAGTGCGTGTTCAAAAGGAGGACGAAAAAGACCGAGAAGTTCGAGACGATGAAGCTTTGAGCACAAGGAAATCTCCCCCGAAATCACGTCGTACGCAGGAAAGGTGATCTTCCTTTTCAAGGAACAAAAAAGCATGCAATTAATACGTAAAGAATGGGGCTTGTGCGTGTTGCACCGACTTCTAAGCTGCACACAATTGTGTTCGGTGGGACGAGGAATTACTGTCCCGTAGTCCCTGGACACAGGCTTATTAGAAAATTCGCTATCGCCAACTTGAACCATTGATGTGTCATTTTCACCGGACTTTTTGAACAACCTCTTTTAGAATACTATGTAATAAAGTGTGAGTTCAAGTGAAGGGGCATGCAAGTGGAATGGTTACATACAAATTAAAAACGCAACACCTCGTACATTAGATTACGAGACACTGCGTTAAGACATATGTATGGAGCGGGTGAAGGGAATCGAACCCTCATCATCAGCTTGGAAGGCTGAGGTTTTACCACTAAACTACACCCGCATTTTATAGGTTAAATTATTTATTTTTCATTTCCGAACAGCATGCCCCTACATCTTCTTCTTATTCAATGATGGTTGTGCTTCGTGGCAACTCGAAGCTTATTCGGTGGATGACTCGCTCGTGACGGATCTTTTTTTGAACACAAAAACAATTATATCAACAAGTTTCAAACAAATCAATAGGAAATTTTACTTTTTTCGACATTTTATTTTACATTGCAATATTAAATGCAACACCCCATGTGAAACTGTCCAGTAAGGCATTGCCTGCATTTTATTGTTTTTGTTGTTTTTCATGCTGATATTTCTCGCTAGAACCAATGTTCATATGACGGGATGATGATTATACCCTTCTGGAAAAGTCCCCGTTCCCGAGCGGATACTTTCCATACAGAGACAAGAATTATAACACGCAATTTTCAACTCCACAATTTTCACAGATTAATAATTTTTTGAAATAATTCATATCCTTAAGTAAAAAATACTTATTATCATTTTCGATTATACCTTGTTCTTTCCATTTGTTCACAACACGACTAACTGTTTCTCTGGAAATACCGATATGTTTACTCACTTCTCTTAACATAATAGGTTCAGTAATGCGAATACCTTCTTTTGTTACTACACCACACATATTTGAGTACCTTACGAATATAGAAGCGACCGCTCCTTCCGAACCAAATGCGATATAATCACGCATTTTTGCTTTGCTCGATTCCAATGACTCCGCAACCCATCTGGTAAAGTGCAGTCCCATTTTACCATTTTGACTTAAAATGCTTTCAACCTCATCCTTTCCAATATAATAAAGTATCGTGTTTTTTATAGCTTCCGCAGTATTGGAATATTTTCTGCCACTAAATACACCGATTTCACCAAAACCGTCAAATTCATTTCTTGTAAAAATCGTTATTTCTTTTCCGGAACCCAACTTTTTATAAATACGAACTTGTCCCTTAAATATAAAATATAAATAATTTGAAGGGGTTCCTTCCTTGAAAATCACATTCCCCTTCTTAACTTCCAGTTTCCTCGAATTAGCCAATAGCATATCATAATCATAGGAATCCAATCTATTTAATAATGGTTCCATACAATCCCAACCCTTCTCCAACTTAATTACCATTATAAGCTATTGCTAATTTAAACTCTGTGATATTTATCACTTTTTATTTAAGCTGATAATTATCCATTTACAACATAACTAAGAAGTTATAGAATAGGCATAACCTTAGGGAGGCGAAGAAAAGAATGTCAGTTTATCCGATTATTATGACGCAAGCAAAGTTTACGCACCGAGATAATTTAAAGTATCCTTACGAGGAACGCGGACTACAGTTTGGTGATGGTATATATGAAGTTATTCGTATCTACAATGGTTCTTATTATTTACTTGAAGAACATGTCGATCGCCTATTCCGCTCTGCAGAAGCAATAAAAATTACACTTTTGTTTACAAAAAAGGAATTATGTAATTTATTAATCGCATTATTAGATAAAAATAACATGAAAATGGATGGAAAAGTATATCTACAAGTATCCCGCGGCTCAGCTCCACGTGATCACGTGTTTCCAGTTGATGTACCTGCAAATATTTATGCATATGTCCAAGATCTTTCTCGTAATCTGGAAGCCTTGGAAAATGGCGTTTCAACCATTACCCACCGTGATATTCGCTGGGAAAATTGCTATATTAAGAGTTTGAATTTACTTCCAAACGTACTGGCAAAACAAGAAGCTAAGGATCAAGGATGCTATGAAGCTATTCTGCACAAAGATGGATTAGTTACAGAATGCAGCTCAGCGAATGTATTCATGGTTAAGGATGGCAAAATATACACACACCCAACAACGATTAATATTTTGCATGGCTGTGTACGCATGCGTATCGAAAAATTCGTTAAAGATCTAACAATTCCTTTATATGAAGATGGATTCTCTGTTGAGGATATTATATGGGCAGACGAAATGTTTTTATCTAGCAGTACATCAGAAATTACACCGATTATCAAAGTAGATAACAGGCAAGTCGGTAATGGTAAACCTGGAAAAATCACAAGACTTCTACAGCAGGCGTATGAAGAAGATGCAAATATGTTAACTACTATGAAAACAGTTTACAGTAATAGTTTTAGTTAGTACTGATCGCTAAAGCAGCCATTTTTGAAATGGCTGCTTTTTATTCCTTTTATTTTTTTGAATATTCCGTGTTATGATTAGTAAATTATGTGATGACATTTCTCCATTATCTAAGTTATATAAGAAGAATGATATGTAAAAAATTACTATAATCGGTGATAGTGCACTGGGAAATCCATATTGGCACAAACTCTTGGCAACATACTTAATATTCCTGTGTATGATTTAGTTGCAATTCACTAGCAGCCTAATTGGGCGCCTATTCGACGAGAAGTTTTTATTAATGAAACCAAAGAAATTATGAAGAATGATGCTTGGATTATCGATGAAAACTATGGCTCAACTATGGATATTCTTCTGCAACAGGCAGATACCGTTTTTTTACATTACAAAACTGTCTGCTATTTTTATGGAATTATAAAGCGCAGCACCATTTTCAGTACCGCAATAAAGCCCGCCCCGATATAGGTGAAGACTGTCCGGAGAAGATTGATTGGGGATTTTTTCAATGGGGAATAAAATTTAATAAATGGAAATATCAAATAAATTTTTTTAGAGAATAAACATATCGTCCGGAGAGCGAATTTATCACCCGGAGAACGAATTTATCGACCGGAGAACGAATTTATCGTCCGGAGAACGAATTTATCGACCGGAGAACGAATTTATCAACCGGAGAGCGAATTTATCGACCGGAGAGCGAATTTATCGACCGGAGAGCGAATTTATCAACCGGAGAGCGAAGGATATCGTCCGGAGAGCGAATTTATCGACCGGAGAGCGAATTTATCAACCGGAGAGCGAAGGATATCGTCCGGAGAACGAATTTATCGTCCGGAGAGCGAAGGATATCGTCCGGAGAGCGAATTTATCACCCGGAGAACGTGGGATATCGTCCGGAGAGCGAATTTATCACCCGGAGAACAGAAATATCGCCCGAAGAACGAGGGATATCGTCCGGTGAACGAGGATATCGCCCGTAAAACAAGGAATATCATCCGAATCAATTAATCTTACAATCTAATTGATTCGTTACTCGAAATAGTTTAAAATGAAATAAAGTTTGGAAAATTTTATCCAAGGAGGCTATTTAATGAGCGAATATAAGCGTGCTATAACAGCTGATGATATTACTAAGTTACAAGTATATAGTGATCCACAATTCACTCCAGACGGAAAAGCATATACATTTATATCAACAGAAATTAATGATAAGAACGAGTATGAATCTCATTTATTTTTTCAAAAATTAACCGATAGGAAAGCAACTCAATGGACTTATGGAAATGTTAAAAACAGTCATGCCAAATTTTCACCCGATGGGAACGAAGCCGTTTTTCAATCAACCCGAAGCGGCTTGCCACAGCTTTGGATGTTAAACACGGATGGTGGTGAAGCAAAGCAACTAACTTTTTTCAAAAATGGTGCTGTAAGTCCAGTATGGTCTAAGGATGGAAGGTATATCATTTTCAATGCTTCTCTGGATCATGATGACGATATACAAAGTCAAAAAGAACAATCAAAAGAAGAACGGCAAAAAGAAACTGAAGAGAAAAAGGAACAGCCGCTCATCATCAATCGGTTAAAATATAAATCGAATGCAAAAGGTTTCCATGATAATAAACGGAATCAACTAATATTATTTGATATTAAAAACGAGAAGTTCATACAATTAACTGATGCCGATGCTGATCATGGCTATCAGGATATTTCACCTGATGGCAATCTAATTTTATTCACTGCAAATCTAAATGCTGATGCGGATTATGAGCTAATAGAGGATCTTTTTACAATAAATATAACGACAAAAGAAGTAACAAAACTAACAAATAGTAAAGGCAATTATCATAGTGCACAATTTTCTCCTAGTGGGGATAAGATTGTCTGCCTTGGACATGAATTTGCATACCAGGGTGCAACCTTAAGCGAATTATATATATTTGATATTGAAACAGGCGAGCGTACTTGTCTAAGTGCTGAGTGGGATATGCAGCTAGGAGATTTAATGATTGGTGATACACGTTTAGGTCAGTCCACTACTGGACCGGTCTGGGCAAAAGAGGAAGATCGTCTATTTTTTATTGCTACTGATTTTGGTGCTACTGGCTTATATCAAGTAACATTGGATGGTGATTTGGAAGTTCTGTATAAAGATAATAATCATGTTTTTGGTTTTTCATATGATCCCCTTTCAAATTCGTTTATTCTCGGAATCAGCACACCAACAAATCCATGTAATTTTTATCAATTAAAAAACACTTCAGAATTGGTAAGATTAACAAATGCTAATAAAAAATACTTAGAAGAAGTTCATCTGGCTGAACCCGAGACACTTACAGTAACTGCAAAGGATGGCCAGGAAATTCAGGGCTGGCTGCTTAGGCCATACGGATTTGAAGAAGGCAAAAAATATCCATTCGTATTAGAAATTCATGGCGGTCCCCATGCAATGTATGGGCAAACATTTTTCCATGAAATGCAGCTGCTTGCAGCGAAAGGCTATGTTGTTTTATACACGAATCCCCGAGGCAGTCACGGATATGGGCAAAATTTTGTAAATGCATGCCGCACTGATTATGGTGGAGGAGATTATACTGATTTAATGCGTGCAGTGGACTATGTATTGGAAAATTACAGCTTTATTGACGAAAATCGCTTAGGTGTTACCGGTGGAAGTTACGGTGGATTCATGACTAACTGGATTGTTGGTCATACAAATCGCTTCAAAGCAGCAGTAACCCAGCGCTCTATTTCGAATTGGCTGAGTTTTTATGGGGTTAGTGATATTGGCTTCTTTTTTACAAAATGGGAGCATGGACTGAATTTATTAGATGACCCAGCAAAACTGTGGGATATTTCTCCATTGAAATATGCAGAAAATGTAGAGACACCACTATTAATATTACACGGCGAACTAGATTTCCGCTGCCCAATTGAACAAGGTGAGCAGCTGTTTATCACACTCAAGCATTTGCGTAAAGAGGTTGAATTTGTTCGCTTCCCTGATTCCAATCACGAACTGAGCCGCAGTGGAAAGCCGGAAATGCGAATTGAACGATTAAATCATATTTGCCGCTGGTTTGAGGAATATTTATAAATGATAAAGTCTGGAACAAAACTCTTATAAAATGAAAAAACCACATGAGATCAATCTTATAAATGATGATTTCATGTGGTTTTATTTTTGTAATAAAAATGAAAAACGATCAAATCTTCCTTTATGTCCTAGGATTTTTAATCTTAATCTTTTATTTATTTGCTATATTTCCACTGTTCAGATTGCTGTTATTAATTTTCCGTTGTACTTAATCCTTCACAGTTGATGTAGTGACGTAAGATACAATTCCAGAATTACAATGTGTAGAATCTTGTAGTTTACGAAGAACTGCACTCCCAGATATTTCAACGGGACGAGCAAACGCCATCCCAATTATCTAGAAAACATCCTGCTAATTAAAGTATAACTCTTTCCAGATTCCATTTTACAGTTTTTTTCTCAAATTCGTCCATTTGTTGTAAATACTCTCTTAAAGCTCTCGGTTTTGCTTCAAAATTAGTATCTTTAAACCAGCCCATTATTGCATATAATGTTTCCAAACTGGTAAAATACGGAACATGGTACCTTACAGACAATTCACGGATAAAAAATCCAATTTTCTCTTTTTGCCTTCCTTGATTGGGAATATTCAGTACGATGTGTGGCTGTTTATTTTTCCAGTGATTCAATAAATCTTCCTTGTCTTTTACAATTGACGTTGTTGGAATACCCGCATTCCGCAAGTATTTTGCAGTTCCTTCTGTTGCAGTTATTTGGGCACCGAGCTGGATAAATTCTGTTACCAAATTTACACTTTCCTTTTTCATGCGATCAGAGACAGACACAAAAAGCTGTAATTTCTCTTGATATAAATTCTGTATCCCAAGAAAAGTTGATGCGTTCACCAAAGCCTCAGATTTCGTCCATCCTACGCCAATAATTTCGCCAGTTGATTTCATTTCCGGTCCTAGTACATGATCAACACCATTAAGCTTAGCAGCTGAGAAAATTGGTGCTTTCACGGTATAGTAATTTGGTTCTTTTAATAATCCCAGATCATTAGTCACCTCTTTCAGGTGAATGCCAAGCTGTGCTTTTACCGCCCACTCAATCATTGGAATTCCAGTCACCTTACTCATAATTGGAACGGTTCTTGAAGAACGCGGATTTACTTCAAGGACATAAATAGTATTGTTATCAATCACAAATTGAATGTTCATTATTCCTACAACAGGTACAGCACTGCTGATTATATTTGCTATTTCCACAATGCGCTGTTTTGTTTTATCAGTCAGATTAGCAGATGGGAAAATTGCCATGCTGTCTCCGGAATGAACTCCCGCTTTTTCCAGATGCTCAAGGATTCCTGGAATGACAATCTCTTTGCCATCACTTATTACATCAATTTCGCACTCTAGACCAGGAATGTATTGATCGACCAATAATGGCCAAATTCGTCCATTGGTTTCCTTTTGCATTCTTTTCATATAGCTGGTCAACTCGTCTTCATTATTGCAAATAAACATCGACTGTCCTCCTATAACGTAGGAAGGGCGAATCAGTACCGGAAAACCAAGGCTTTGTACAGATTCCATTAATTCATCACTTTTTTTCACAATATGTCCTGCGATATGTGGAATAGCTAACGTATTTAATAGATTATAAAATTGTTCCCTATCTTCCATTTGGTCAATATGTTCTGGAGTGGTTCCCAAAACATTAATGCCTTCTTCCTTTAGGTCATTCGCTAAATTTATCGCCGTTTGACCACCGAATTGAATCAGTACAGCTGTAATGTTTTCCTTTTCAATGACTGCTAGGACATCCTCCAATGCCAATGGTTCAAAATATAATCTGTCTGCAACTGAATAGTCCGTACTTACTGTTTCCGGATTATTATTGATCACTACCGCTTCATAACCCATTTTCTTCAGGGATAATGCTGCATGAACGGAACAGTAATCAAACTCAACCCCCTGCCCAATCCGGATAGGCCCAGACCCCAGAACAAGTGCTTTTTTCTTGTTAGCTATCGTGAATACCTGATCACTCTCCTGCCAAGTAGAATAATAGCAGGAAGAAGAATCACTTGCTCCAATTGACTTATATACAGGCATCATTTTATTTTCCTTATAAATTTCTCTTAGGTTTTTAGCAGTTGTCTCAACTAGCTCAGCAATTCGGTCATCACTGATATTAAGCTGCTTAGCTATTTTCAAATTCGACACTGATAGATTCGGCCATTTATTTTCAGCAAGTATTTGTTCACAGGTAATAATCGATTTTACTTTGTTTAAAAACCATTCATTCATATCGGTAAGCTGAATAAGCTGTTCAATATTCATTTTACGACGAAAGGCTTCTGCAATCGCAAAGATTCTTAAATCATTTGGTGTTGATAAAAGTTCTGTTAACTCCACAATGGATTTTTCATGCATACCTGGCCAATTCAGACTGGATACATTCATCTCAAGGGAACGGACGGCTTTGTTCAAAGCTCCTTCAAACATGGAATCAATTGCCATTACTTCACCAGTAGCCTTCATTTGTGTCCCTAATGTCCGGTCACCTTCTGTAAACTTATCGAATGGAAATCTCGGTAATTTTACTACAACATAATCAAGTACCGGTTCGCTGAGCGCATTCATACTGTGTTGAACTGGATGCTGGATCTCATCCAATGTCTTTCCTACCGCACATTTTGCTGTTATATAGGCAATTGGATATCCTGTTGCTTTTGATGCAAGTGCTGAAGAACGGCTTACTCTTGGATTTACTTCAATGATGAAATATTCATTAGTATCGGGATGCAGCGCAAATTGAATATTGCAGCCGCCTACAACATCCAGTGCGCAGATTATTTTGAGAGATGCTTCTTTTAGCATTTGGCTTTGATATTCTGATAATGTCTGTGAAGGTGCAGCAACAATGGAGTCCCCAGTATGTACACCAACAGGATCCATGTTTTCCATATCACAGACTATCATGCAATTACCTGCAGAATCACGCATGACCTCATACTCCACCTCTTTCCAGCCTTTAATGCTTTTTTCAACAAGCACCTGATGAATTGGACTCAATTTTAGACCTTGATTTAAAATTGCAGAGAACTCCGCTTCATTGTAGGCAAATCCTCCGCCTGTACCACCTAGAGTGTAGGCTGGCCGCAAAATCACGGGGAATCCAATTGCTTTTATGAACTCAAAGCCTTCGTCTATCGACTGTACAATTTCCGATTCTGGGATTGGTTCATCAATCTCAATCATTAAATTTCGGAACAGTTCGCGGTCTTCACCTTTTTTAATAGAAGATACAGATGTACCAAGGAGTTCAACATTATATTTATCCAGGATTCCCTTATCATGTAACTCCACTGTTAAGTTTAATCCTGTCTGACCTCCCAGACAGCCAATCAGCCCATTCGGTCTTTCTTTAGCGATGATTTTTTCTAATGTATCTACCTGTAGTGGTTCCATATAGATAGTATCGGCAATTTGTTCATCTGTCATAATTGTCGCAGGATTATTATTAACCAGAACAACATTAATCCCCTCTTCTTTTAATGACAGGCAGGCCTGTGTACCTGCATAATCAAATTCAGCAGCCTGCCCGATAACAATTGGTCCAGATCCGATTACAAGTACCTTATTCAAAGCTTTCTGTTTCCACATAATTAATTCCTCCTGAGGTGAGTTACTGAAACTATACTTTTTTTAGTGGTTCAATCACATTTTGCGGGGAAGGTTGGTTCAGTTGGTTTATCCGGAACCGGTATAATGTGTTTTTAAAGAAACAAAACTATTAATTTCCCCGTACTTTGTAAAAGATCCTTTTTAGTTTGTTAAGGTAGTATCTATTTCAGCAGCAATTTGTTTAAATATATCTATAAAAAGCTCCAGTTCTTCCTGCGTGGTTGTCAGAGGAGGTAATATTCTAAGCACATTAGTTCCTGCAGCCAAGATCAGGATTTTCTTTTGTCTGAATTTGCTAATGATTGATCCTACCTCGTTATCTACTTCAACTCCGATAAGCAAACCTGCACCTCTGACTTCTTTCACAAAGGAAAAATGCTGTTTTATAATTTCCAGTTCATGCTTCAGCCATTTTCCTTTTGCACAAACATCTGAAAGCAAATGCCCATTTAATATTTCTTCCAATGTTGCCAGACCAGCTGTCATGGCTAATGGATTGCCACCAAATGTACTGCCATGACTTCCCGGCTGGAAGGATGTTGCGACATGTTCTTTTGCAAGCAAGCCACCAATCGGAAAACCGGAACCGAGTCCTTTTGCCAATGTAATAGCATCCGGTTCCACCCCGTATTGTTCATAGGCAAATAATGTACCTGTTCTGCCTATTCCTGTCTGGATTTCATCGATCATCAATAAAATATCTGCATCTTTACACAAACTGGCAAGTTCTTTCACCCATTTCCCATCTGCAGGGTTTACACCACCCTCACCTTGGATGAACTCGAGGAGTACAGCTGTTGTTTTTCCATTATTTATTTGCTGCAGAGCATCAAAATCATTAAATGGCAAATAACGGAATCCTGGAGTTAATGGAGTGAAACCATGATGAATTTTTTCCTGAGCGGTAGCAGCCATTGTTGCAGATGTTCTCCCATGAAATGAACTTTTGAATGTAACGATCTCTGTCCGCTCTAAGTGTCCATTGTCTTTCGCATACTTTTTTGCTAGTTTAATCGCAGCTTCATTTGCCTCTGCTCCGCTATTTGCGAAAAAAACCTGATCAAAGCAGCTGTTTTCCGTTAATGCAGCAGCCAGTGAGATCTGTGAGGGAATTTCATATAAATTGGAGCAGTGCCAAAGTGTATCAAGCTGTTCTTTTAGTTTTTCTTGAACTGCGTCTGGAACATGCCCAAGATTACATGTTGCAATTCCAGAAGTGTAATCGAGAAATTTTTCTCCCAGTTCATTCCAGACATAGCTCCCTTTTCCTCTTACAAGGGTGATGGGAAAACGATTGTAGATGTTCATTAGATTGCTTTGTTTTAAGGTAACGCTAGACATTAGAAACCTCCTCTTCCATAACCACTTTCGTTCCAGCTTCATGACCTTCTAGATAATCTTTCAAATCAAGCGGATTTAGTCCATTTAAAATCACCGATTCAGTTGCCTCACCTTTAAGCCCCTCTATTGCTGAACGGACTTTTGGTATCATTCCGCCTTGGATAATACCGGATGAAATTTTTTCCTCAATCTCCTGTTTGGTCAGTACCGAATGGATCACCGTCGTATTATCAATGGTTTCCATTACACCAGGAATATCGCTGATCAAAGCAAGCTTTCCCTTCAGACTTCCGGCAACTGCTGATGCAGCCATATCACCGTTAATGTTATATCGCTGACCGGAAGCATCCATTCCAATTGGTGAAATGACTGGAATGATTTCAGCCTTTATTAACAGATACAGCCAATCCGTATTTACCTCTTCCACCTGTCCTACATAACCAAGGGAACCGGTTGGATCAGCTGAAGCAGCCTGCAGGAGGGAACAATCCAAACCACTCATTCCACATGCTGAACCTCCGGCCTTCACAAGCTGATGGACAATTTTTTTATTTACCGATCCGCTCATAACCATTTCTGCAATATTAAGGACGTCTTCTGTTGTTACCCGTAGTCCATCTTTGAACGTACTTTCAACCCCAAATTTCTCTAAAGCTTTATTTATGGCTGGTCCTCCACCATGGACAATGACAGGATCACAGCTTCCAGACTTCTTCAACTGTACTACCATCTCATAAAAAGTATCGGGTAGCTTTGCTAAAACACTTCCCCCAATTTTCAAAATAACTGGATTCATCACATTCACCTCATGTTCGGTAGGAGGCATTAATTTTGACGTAATCATAGGTCAAATCACAACCCCACGCAGTCGCTTCACAATTACCATTATTTAAGCTAACAGCTAGTTTTACCGTTTCATTATTCAAGTACTCTTTTCCTTCAGCTTCATCAAAATCTAGTGGGAGTCCATCTTTTACTACGTCTATATTACCAAGTGAAACACCCACTTTATCAACATCAATCGGCTGCTCACTGTAGCCAACCGCACAAACTATTCTTCCCCAGTTAGGATCCGCTCCGTAAATCGCTGTTTTGACTAAATTAGAAGAAATTACTGCCTTTGCCACTTGTTTTGCAGCAATTTCTGAAGATGCCCCAGTAACGTTAACCTCAAGCAGCTTCGTCGCACCTTCTCCATCTTTTGCGATTAGCTTCGCCAGACCCTTACAGACCAACTGGAATGCTTCAAAAAATACGTTCCATTCCGGATGGGACTCATGTAAGGGCTCATTTTTCTGCATGCCGTTCGCCAGTACGAGCACCATATCGTTTGTACTGCAATCGCCGTCCACAGAGATCATATTAAACGAATTGTCTGTAGCGGCGTTTAAAGCAGCTTGCAGGCTTTCTTGTTCCACTGCAGCATCTGTCGTAATAAAGGAAAGCATTGTTGCCATATTTGGCTTGATCATTCCAGACCCTTTGGCGGCTCCACCAATCGTAATCATTTTTCCATCAATTTCTACTTGAACAGCAAGATGCTTCGTTACCGTATCTGTCGTTAAGATAGCTTTTTCAAAATACTCCGGTGAAATAGCTGTATCCTTTCCCAGCATCCCAATACCGGAACGGATTTTATCCATAGGGAGTGGAACCCCAATAAGCCCTGTTGAAGATACAGCAACATGATCTATCTCAACTCCTAATTGTTCTGCCGTCAGCTTTTGCATTTCCAATGCATCAATATAGCCTTGTTTTCCAGTACATGCATTTGCATTAGCAGAATTTACAACAACAGTTTGGAGCTTTTTTGATTTTTCAAGACTATTTTTCGTTACCTTCAGTGGTGCTGCCTGGAAGGAGTTTAATGTATAAACCCCTGCTGCTGCCGCTGGTATTTGCGAATGGACCCATCCTAAATCAAGTTTCGTTCTTCGAAGTCCACAATGTACACCTCCTGCTGTAAAACCCTTCGGACTTGTTAGATGTCCCTCTTCAATAATTTGGATACTTTTTACTATTGTTGTAGCAACCAATATATTTTCACCCTTTCTTATGGATACATGGGTATCGTGTTTAATCCATGCCATTCATCCCAGCCATTCATTATATTAACGTTCTGTATTGCCTGCCCTGCTGCTCCTTTTACTAAATTGTCTATTGCAGAAACAATAATCAGCTGATTTGTCCGTTGATCTGCATAAAGGCCAATATCACAAAAATTACTTCCATACACCTCTTTGGTTGCCGGAAATTCTCCTTCCGAACGAATTCTGACAAATGGAGCTGATTCGTAATAATCTTTGTATAATCCGATGACATCTTCCGTAGTTATTGCTTTTTTCAATTGTGCATATATGGTGCATACCAATCCACGTGTCATCGGAATCAAATGTGTTGTAAAAACAGATGACACCTGCTCTTTTGCAGCGATTGATAAATATTGGTCAAGTTCTGGAATATGCTGATGTTTACCGATTTTATAGGCTTTTACATTATCATTCGTCTCTGAGAAATGCGTCGCCGCTGTTGGTGTTCTTCCTGCACCCGAAACTCCGGTCTTTCCATCAATAATGATGGGATTTATTTGAATAATTTTATGTTCAAGTGCTGGATACAACCCAAGTATGGCAGAGGTCGGGAAACAACCGGGATTGGAAATTATCCTTGCAGCTTTCACCTGTGCTTTATTAATTTCCGGCATACCATAGACTGCCTGGTCCAACGCTTCCTGTGGTGCTGCTTCCCCCTCGTACCACTGTTCGTACTGTTCTTTTGAGCTGATTCTAAGGTCTCCTGATAAATCTATGCATTGTACAGATGAGTCCATTAATTTTGGGATAAACTTTTTCGTTACACCAGCCGGGGTAGCAAAGAAAATAATATCCACTTCTTCTTTGATACTGTCAATCTCTAATTCTTCCATTGGATCATCAATAAAATCGATCAGATGTGGATAAATATGCGCAAGTTCTTCTCCATACTGTGAATGTGAAATTATTTTTTTCACTTGCATATATTCATGTGAATGTATCAGCCGTATTAATTCAATTGCTCCATATCCTGTTCCACCAACAATTGCTACATTTCTCAAAGACTATCTTCCTTTCGCTGTATTTTAATTATTCATTATTATAGACCTATGATTATAATTATTCAAGTATATTTATTAATTTTTATTTATATTTATGCATTTTATTGTAAAAAAATGTTTTCTAAAAAGATTGGAGCCGTGCACAGAAAGGGCTATTTTTTTGCTAGGAAATCTATAAACTGCGTCACAAGATACGCTTAAGAAATTTACTGTGTAGACTTTTCCCTTCTCATGGACATAACTATCCGATTCCATGCACGATTTGTCCATGAGAGCCATTCTCATGGACATAACCTCCCGATTCCATGCTTGATTTGTCCATGAGAGCCATTCTCATGGACATAACCTCCCGATTCCATGCTCGATTTGTCCATGAAAGCCATTCTCATGAACATAACTTCCCGATTCCATGCACGAATTGTCCATGAGGGCTCTTCTCATGGACATAACTTCCCGATTCCATGCTTGATTTGTCCATGAGAGCCATTCTCATGGACATAACCTCCCGATTCCATGCACGATTTGTCCATGAGAGCCATTCTCATGGACATAACCTCCCGATTCCATGCTTGATTTGTCCATGAGAGCCATTCTCATGGACATAACGCTGGAGCTGAACGTGCTATTCCAGTAACTAAGTTATCCACAGCATTCGAATTTTATAGCACGCTAAGCACCAAAAAAACTTTCTGCCCCACGAACAGAAAGTCTCTCATGCTATCTTATATACTTACCCAAAAACTTATTCAATTTATCAACATACTTATCTTCCTGTGTCACAAATGCCTCACCATGACCTGCATTGTCAAATGTAATCATTTCCGCTTCACTTTTCGTATTTTCATATAATTTTTCAGTCATCTTTGTCGGTACAAATGTGTCTGCATTTCCATGAATGTATAAAATCGGCACTTCCGCTTTTTTCACCTGATCCAAAGCTGAAGCCTCTGATAATGAATATCCTGCACGCATATTTGTTACAACACTAGTACTTGGCAATATTGGAAAAGCAGGTAAGTGAAACATGCGACCCATTTGATAATCAAACATATCATATACGCTTGTGTATGGACTATCAGCCACGATTGCTTTCACATTATCAGGCAGTTCTTCCCCACTTGCCATTAACACTGTTGCTGCCCCCATGGAAACACCATGTAATACGATTTCCGCATCATCTCCTACCTCTTCCAGCACTCGATCGATCCAATCTATATAATCCAACCGATCATGCCAGCCAAATCCGATATAATCACCTTCACTCTCCCCATGCCCTCTGAGGTCAGCTGTAAATATATTGTAGCCAAGCTCTTCATAATAATATTGACCGTATAATCCCATATCTCTCGCCCGCCCCAAATAGCCATGTGCCAATACTACCGTTTTATCTGTTGGTGCTTCAGCTTGCAAATAGTATCCCTGCAGTTTTAAACCATCATAGGACTGGATTTCCCATTGTTCAAAATCCTGGTTATCCACCCATTCCCGCCAGTCACCATCGATAAATACATCCATTGCTTGAGCAGATACTTCCAAATCGGAATTATCTATTAAAAAGTCCTTCACATTACGTTCGATTGCCAGATTATAAAAGTAAAAACTGGCAACAATATCTATAATCAACAGAACTGAAAGCAGCCCTATTCCGATTTTCATCCATCGCTTTTTCTTCTTCACGCTGCCCCTCCTCACTGTTAGTCTCTCATTCTATTATACAAGAAAAGGTAGAGAATGAAATCAACTTCCTGCTGGTACTTGTTAGTAAATTAAAAAACGAACAACTTATGCTGCCCGTTTTCTCTTGATTATTTTAACCGCAATTTCGATTTAACTTCTTTAATTTGTTCAATGTGTCGCATCTCATGATACCCAATAAATGGTATCCATTGCTTTAAATTCATTTGTCCAAACACCGGATGTAGATAAGCCTTTTCCTCAAGCTGCTTGTCATTTGCAGATTCAACTAATTCTTTCAAACTTTGATGTGTGTCTGCTAACTTCGTCTTTAGTTCTTCCATTGTAACAAATGCTTCACTTGGAACGGCAAAATCCGGTGCGTTGACTTTCATTGTACGATTAATTGTTAATTCGATTGGTTTTTCATCTGCAATAGCCGATTCACCTGTCGCCAATTGAGTTTGAATTGTTTTAGTAACTGCGCCCTCCATCAAATAAAGATGTTCCAATATCTGTTTAATTGACCATTGATCATCTGCAGGCTTCTTATTCAATTCCTCGTCAGTCAATCTGTTTACTTCTGCAATTAACGCTTCTCGAGCTTTTTTGTTTATTTTCAAAATATCACTCCATTGCCCATAATTTTTCGTCCTGGCTATATTATTATGTGAGAAGGCTACAACTAATTCAATAGATAAATAGCCGCACGAAATATAAAGGATCCAGTTACAGAGAAAAAAAACAATAAATCACATTCATTTTAGCAACTTATTATTATTTCCAAAGGATATATGGGTTATTATGTTAAACTATATATAGAGATTATTCTGAACGATTACACGTAATAGGTTTAATCATGTAATAAAACAAAAAACTCTTTCCGAAATTGAAGCAGAAGCCTTTTTCAAACTTCTTCAAAGAGTAAGAAAAAAACATACAAAAAGAATGGGAATTTGTAAAACAGGGAAACAAGAGAAGTTATTGAATATATAAAGGAGTGACATAATAAAAATGACTATAAATATAAAAAGATGTACCCTTGAAGATTTACACATACTTCAAGAAATTAGTTATGAAACTTTTGATGAGACATTTAAGGATCAGAATTCAGCCGAAAATATGAAAACCTATCTGGAGCGAGCATTTAACTTAGAACAAGTAGAAAAGGAATTATACAATACCTCTTCCCAATTCTTTTTTGTTTACTACAACGATGAAGTTGCTGGCTATTTAAAGGTCAATACCGACGATGCCCAGTCCGAAGAGATGGGTGCCGAATCACTTGAGTTAGAGAGGATTTATATCAAGAACAAATTTCAAAAACATGGACTTGGTAAGTATCTGCTTGAGAAAGCTATGGAAATTGCAATGAAAAATAATAAAAAAAAAGTCTGGCTGGGTGTATGGGAAAAGAACGAAAATGCTATTGCTTTCTATAAGAAGATGGGCTTTGTTCATACAGGAACCCACTCTTTTTATATGGGTGATGAAGAACAAACAGACTTGATCATGATGAAAACAATTAAATAAGCTTTTGAAAGGTGGATTTTTATGTATATCCCTAAATATTATCAAGTCACAGACTTTGATGAAATCAGAGAATTTATTCAGCATAACTCATTTGGAACAATTGTAACGACAAAACTAGGAAAGCCTATTGCCTCTCATTTGCCTTTTGATTTACATAAACAAGGAGATGATTACTATATAACAGGACATTTTGCTTATGCGAATGATCAGTGGAAAACGTTGGAGGATAACAGGGAAAACGTCTTTGTCATGTATCAAGGTCCGCACGCTTACATTTCGTCTTCTTGGTATAAGTCTGAAAATGTACCAACATGGAATTATCAATCTGTCCATATATATGGAACAGCTAGTATCATGAGTGAACAAGAATTGCAGGAAGACCTTAAACTGCTATTACAAAAATATGAGCAACATCGTCAGAATCCAGCTTTATGGGAGAATCTTTCTTCCCAAACTAAAAAACAAATCAAAGGTATTGTTGGATTTAAAATTAAAGTCCAAGAAGTTCAGGCTGCTTATAAATTAAGCCAAAATCGAAATAAAGCGGACTATCAGAATATCATTGATAAACTAGATGAGGAAAAAGATTTAAATTCTAAGGTTTTAGCTGAAGTGATGAAAAATAGAAAGTAATTTGGTTAATCCATATATGAAAGTATAGAAAACTCAAAAGAATATAACTTCATTGCTTAATGAAGTGGGTATTAATATTTAAAAAAAGGAAGGGCAAAACGATGGATTTTGAAACAGTTATGCAAGAGCTTGAAGCCTTGGGCAAGGAAAGAACGAAGAAAATCTACCTATCCAATGGTGCGCACGAGCCGCTTTTTGGCGTGGCTACAGGTGCTAAGAAACCAATCGCAAAGAAAATAAAAATAAATCAAACTATAGCGGAAGAGCTTTATGCCACAGGTAACTATGATGCGATGTACTTTGCAGGTATTATTGCAGATCCAAAAGCAATAACGGAAATGGATTTTGATGCTTGGATGGATGCGGCATATTTTTATATGCTGTCCGATTATGTGGTAGCAGTAACTATAGCGGAAGCAGATATTGCCGGGGAAGTTGCTGATAAATGGATCCTCAGCGGCGAAGAACTAAGAATGTCTGCGGGTTGGAGTTGCTACTGCTGGCTTTTAGGTAATCGCAAGGACTTTGAGTTTCCTGAAAGTAAGATTGCCAATATGCTTGAAACAGTTCAAAAAACAATTCACGATTCGCCAGAACGAACAAAAGCTTCAATGAATAATTTTCTATACACCGTGGGAGTATCATATTTGCCGCAGCATGAAAAGGCAGTCGAAACTGCAAAGGAAGAAGGTCCTGTAGAAATCAAACGGGAAAAGAAAAAAAGTAGTATACTAAACGCTTACGAAAGTATTCAAAAGGAAGTAGATAAAGGGAAGATTGGTTTCAAACGCAAATATGTAAGATGTTAAAATCAGCTTCAGATAGGAGTGTTGATCCGAGGAGGATTGACGCTTTTTTTGTTGGCAGATAAATGTGAGTAGCCATCATCCCAGTATGGTAATATTGAATTATTGAACTAATTGGCAGAAGAGTTTGAGGAGTTGTCATTAAATGGGAATATTTTTTCAAAACGAGGACGAGAAAAGCCCAAAAACAATGATAATAATTAGAACAACAATCGTAATATTGATGGCGATATTATTGATTTCCGGGATAATCAATGGCTTTGATTTCATCTTTCTTAAGTTGATCTTTATATTAGTAGGCGTCGGTTCTTTATTAGATGGTGTTGGAAAATATCTTCAAAGGCAAAAGACTAAGAACTATCTTTATGAGTTCGGACTTGCAATTTTTTGGTTTATATTAGCATTCAGTTTGTAGTAGATTAAGGGATACTTTGTACACCCATATTGAATTACCTCGTGCTATCATTTTACAATAAAAAAGGCTGAATTGCCAAAATAGGAGTGGTATTATGAAGAAATATTACCTTGCTGTGACATATGATGTTTGTGAACATAATGACTTGTTTGAGGATATGAATGAGTATCATTTAATCTCGCTGGATAATTTAGATAATTACGTTAAGCATTTAGCAAAAAAGGATATTGCTCCAGTAATAAGAGTCTATTTATCTGACACAAGTGATTTTACAGAGCTAAGACTCTATAAAGAATTTAAATTCAAAGAATATGAATGTGGATGTGTTAATTAGTTCTGAATTAACTGATGTCTTACTAAAATTGGAGATCGCTGATGTGACAGTCTTATTCACTAAATAAAGTGTTGAGTTTTTATGTTAATAGTAAATTATTATTAGATAGTTATGGAGGGTTTTGAGTGAAAAAAATCGTTTACCTATTATATATTTGCTAGAATTTATTTATACAATCTTTACGAAAATTCTATTGATTGGATGAGTGGCATTTATGTGATTGCGATTTTATTCGCTGCTACTTCTTTGCAAAAAGAAATACTAAAGAAGGAATAATGTTAATAGCAAAACAAAGAGATAGATTAGACAACCTTACTAATCTACCTTTTGCACGTTATATCGTTTCAAAAAAAGGGAAGCACAAGAATCGTCTCCATGCTTCCCATTTCCCTAATCAAAGGTAACTGCCAATCCCTTAAGCTTTAGGGATGGAGATCCAATATAGCCAGATCCTCCCATTGGTGAAAATTCAAGGTCTGAACCAACTTGTTCGATCTCTTGCAAGAATTCAAAAAAGTTGCCGGCAATCGTCATGAGGGTGGTTGGTCCACCGATTTTTCCATTCTTTACATAAAATCCACTTGCTGCAAGTGAAAAATCACCAGAAATTGGATTAGCGCCAGAATGCAGTCCAGCTAAATCAGTAATGATAATTCCTTCCTCGAGATTTTCATATAGCTCAACATACTTTTTCTCACTAGGCACAACATAAAAGTTAGATGGACTGACACCATTTGTTTCCTTATAGGATGGTTTATGCCCGTGTCCTGTAGAAGAAACGCCATCTTTTTTTGCTGTTTTTAAATTATGGAAATAGGATTTAAGTTGCCCTTTCTCCACCACGTTTAGCTGCCCTGTTGGAAATCCCTCTGAATCAAAATTTCCACTTCGAATTCCTTCAGGCAAAAAAGGATCATCCAATAAAGTAACATGTTCAGATGCAATTTTTTTATCCAGTTTCCCTTTTAATCGTGATTGCCCCTTTTGAACGGTCTCAGCAGAAAAAGATGATGCAAAGGTCGTGATGAGTGCTGCTGCAGCATTGTTCTTAAGAATGACTGGATAGTTTTTGTCTGGATAAGCTTGCTCACCTAAGTGGCTTAGGCTTTTTTCAACTGCCTCTTTTGCGATTTCATCTGCATCCAGCGAAGCAAAGTCCTTTGTTATTTTAAAATACATATCAGACTTGATTTCCTCACCCTCTTTGACAACGACAGAAAAGATGACGTTGAGGAAATTATTTCGATCGTTTAGAGCGAGTCCTTTATTATTGAATAATTCCTTTTCAATGGATTCATCCTGGATCGCTGCATAATCCGTTTGGACAACCCGTGAATCGTATGCATAAATTTTCTTCTCTACTTCTTTTAAGAAGGCAATTTTCTCTTCCACTGTCACAGCTTGAAGATTGGTAGAGTAATAATCTACCTCCCGATAACTTGCGCCCTCGCCTGTATACATTTCCTCAGGTTCATCTTCTATTAATGGTGCATTTTCCTTGATGCTTTCAAGTAAAAATGAAATCGACTCCTCATCCAGTTTCTCTGTATAGGCATAGCCCATCTGACCATCATAAAGTCCACGAACAGATACACCATTTACAGTGGATGATTCATAGCCATCTATTTCACCTTTAAAGATTTGACAGGAAAAGCTTTCCTGCTTTTCATAATATAGCTCTAAATCTGTTAGTCCTAATTTCTCCCCTGCTGTAAAAAGTTGATTACGAAATGTTGTTAATTCCATTTATTTTGCCTCCCTTCCGCCGACAGTAATCTCACTCACACGCAGCATTGGCTGACCAACGTTTACAGGAATGCTGCCACTGGATGCACCACACATACCAGCACCATGCCTGAGATTATTTCCGACCATATCTACCTTTTGAATGGTTTTTGCTCCGTTTCCAATTAATGTTGCACCCTGTATTGGTTTGTCAATTTTTCCATCTTTCACTAAATATGCTTCGTTTGCAGCGAAATTATAATCCCCAGTTGCAGGTTCTACAGAGCCACCACCCATGTATTTTGCGTAGATTCCATATTCGGTATTTGCGATAATTTCTTCAGGTGTTGATTTCCCTGGTGCAACATACGTATTTGTCATCCGGGAAGTGGGAGCGAATTTATAAGATTCTCTTCGTCCTGAACCAGTGGACTCAGCTTCCATTCTTCTGCCATTGAACTTATCAATCAAGTAACCTTTTAAAATACCATTTTCAATTAATACATTCTTCCGTGCCTTTTCTCCTTCATCATCTATATTAATGGAACCCCATTCATTAGTAATCGTCCCGTCATCGATATATGTAACAAGGTCTGATGCTACTTTTTCTCCAATTTTATTGGCAAAAACAGAGTTATTTTTCGCCACAGCTGCAGCTTCTAATCCATGACCACATGCCTCGTGGAAAATGACCCCGCCAAATTCATTATCGATAATTACCGGAAATTTACCACTTGGAGCAGGATCTGCATGGAGCATGGTGACAGCGATACGTGCTGCTTCTTTTGCATAATGATTAAGATCTAAACCTTCGATAAATTCGAACCCTTGAAGTGCACCAGGTCCGTAAAAGCCCATCTGCATGTCAGTTCCATCCGTTGCGATGGCTGCAATGGCTAACCTGCTTCTAACTCGCTTATCTTCTACAAATGTTCCTTCTGAATTCGCAATTAATACATTTTGTTCTTCATCCAGTAGCCTTACAATTGCCTGGGAAATCGATGGATCGTAATTGGTTACGATATCATTGGCATTCCTTAATACAGCTAATTTCCGACTTTTCTCCACACTATTTGGCATAAATTGGATTGGGTGTGCTGTTTGAATTATTTCTTTCTCCATTGGCAAGATAATATTTTCTTCGCTTTTGGCTCCTTGAAGTGCTCCTGCTGCTTTTTTTGCTGCTTTTAGAAGTCCTTCCTCAGAAAATTCATTTGTATATGCATATACACTTTGGAGTCCTTTAAAAATACGGATTCCGACACCGAAATCCCGTCCAGAAAGACTTTTTTCCAATTTCCCAGCTTGATGATGCATGTTGTTCGTATAGCGGTCTTCTACAAATACTTCAGAAAAATCTCCGCCTGTTGTAAGTGCAGCAGACAGTACATTTTCAATCAATGCCTTATTTAGCATACAATTCCTCCTAGTTCCAAATGTTAAAAAAGTATATAAATTCATTATACGGGAATAGGTTAATAATTGAAAAGGGAATTGGCGTTGGAAGATTTTTAAGTAAAGGCTCTTTTGATAAACCTTGGTGGGATGAGCAGTGCACAGTCTCAATTTATGCGAAAACAACCGAAGTAAAAAGCACTCAGATAAATTCTGAGCGTTTTTATTTGCTATTTATACTGATAATTTGTTGCTAAATTCAATGCTAAACAATATGAGCGTTTTTCTTCTTATATATTGAATCCATTACACATGTCTTCTTTCCATTAAATGAATTCCTATGCCAATCATCACCACACCCATCAGCAGCAATATACTTATTGGGTAAAGTATTTCTTCCAATGGATAACCGTACACAGCTACTCCATTCAAAACTTCCATGCCATAGGTTAATGGATTAATTTTTGACAAAGCGAGTAAGATTTTCGATTCTACTATTTCTATCGGCCAATAAGCTCCACCAATCATAGCCATACTAACCGAAATAATTGGTACCATAGCATTAAACTGTTGTTCATTTTTCACTAATGCTGTTAGTAAAATGGATAAAGCCACAATTGCAAACACATACGGAATAAGTAACAGCAATGTTTCAAGAAATCTGCCATTGAAATCTACTCCAACCCAGTAGCGGAAAATAAGAAAAATAATGAGTACCTGTAAATAGCCTTCAAAAAAACTATAGACTAAATTTGCTACATACATTTCCCATTTTTTTACAGGTGATAAGATAATCCTGTCCCATACCCCATCTTTTTTATCAATTAGAATAGGTAATACATTATATGCAATCGTATAAATTACAAAGAATAAGGTAAATCCAAACAGCGTATGAAATGTATTATCAAAAACAAAGGAATCTGTACTTCTAAAGCTTTCTGTATTTATATTGAAAACCGGAGACTCCATGATTGACTGTAACTCTTCCATAACAGCTTCTCGTTCAGCTTTTGTTTCAGCATTTGCTACTTCTAAAATCCTTTGCTGTTGCTGTTCTTTCACATATGCCGAACGAATGGTTTGTTCAATCATATTTGTATTGGGAGAATCTACACCAACAATTAATTGAAAGTCATCTTCCTGTAAAATTGCACCAACTTCAGCTTTTCCGTTTGATATTTCCTCTCGCATTTCATCTTCGGTAATCCAGTTAAAGGAATAGGCATCTGACGCAGCTAATATATTTGCTACCTGGGAGTCCTTTATTGTCTCATCTTCTGCATAAACCGGGACACTAATTGTAGATATACCACCAGTTCCACCTATCAAAAGAGCAAATGCAATTGACATTCCAGTAAAAATTAAGAAGGTAAATGGGTTCCGAATAAATATTTTAAATTTTGCTAATAAAATTCCCCTCATTTTGACAACCCCCTTTTTGGAAAACTAAGTGCTGCAATAATCACTGCTGCAAATGCAAAAATAATGAGGAAAAAGAGATGATCATTAATTTCCGGGAGGCCTTCACCTCTTAAAATAGTTAAATACGCAGACATCCCTGCCCCATTAGGAGTCAGATTACCAAGTGTACGTATAATTGCTGAGGAATCCCCAATCGGGAAAAAACTGCCACCTAAAACTCTTGACAGTAAAAAGTTCCTCGTAACGATAGAAAATAATATTTTACATATCAAACTAAACCTTGTTC